>CALGZY010000124.1 GCA_937934355.1 uncultured Collinsella sp.
GTCGGGGCTGGGCTGCTCGGCGTAGGAGAGCGACACGCCGAACTGGGAGCCGTCGCCCAGCAGGCGCTGGAAGTTCGGCAGGTCGGCAGGCGTCGAGATGACCAGGATGTCCTTGATGCCCGCCATCATGAGGACAGACAGCGGGTAGTAGATCATCGGCTTGTCGTACACCGGCAGCAGCTGCTTGCTGGTGACCGATGTGAGCGGGTACAGGCGCGTTCCGCTGCCCCCCCCCGCAAGGATGATACCTTTCATAATTTGGATTTCCTTTCCGCCAGACAGTTCATACGCGGTTTGGTTTCTTCTCTTGTCAAAGTTCATCAATGGGGAATAAGCCTAGTGGCTTCTTGTTTTGCGCATCAAAGTAAGCAATCCAAAAACAGTGTTCTTGTTTATAAATAGATACATCGCATAAATAAACGCATATATGACAAATGAAACCTCAGAGGGGAGTACCAAACTTGTTGTTACGAATGCGGCTGTCAATACAATTTCTTCCAAAGCCACAGGACTCGGAGCTACTCCCATTGTTCGGTCCAAATACCATTCGCACCACAACGATCTGCCGATAAGACACACCACCGTCCCAAGAAGCACCGCGTCAAGCGAACTCAAAAGAAAGACTCCAATAAGGGACAATGACGCGCTAGCAGCCATTGTTGCGATATTCACTCTCAGCAGAACCTTTTCTTTGCGTAGAACTTTGAAATATGTGGTGCAGGAGATACTCATCTTGGTGTTAAAGACGCAAATCGGAAGAAGCACTGCAAAGTAACGCATGCTCTCTAAATATTGAGGAAGCCACAGGCTCAGAGCCCATGCCATTGGAACGTAGAGCAAGTAGGAGGCAGGAAAAAACATTCCTGCGAGCTCTTTTAACCTCACGTAAAATGCCCGACGTTCAGAATCGGTTCCCCGTCTCAGTGCAGGGAACAACACCATAGCTCCCTGCGAAACAAAAGCCATAAAAAAGCCAACCAACGAAAGGGCAAAGGAAACCTTCCCGAATACCTCAATTCCCCAAGCCCAATCAATAATCCCACGCGCAACACCAAGAATTAGCATGTCTGCTATTCCGGCAATCATCAGGCTGAAACCAACTTTTATGCTATTCAGACTCAGATGGAGCGATTCCGATAGAGATAGGATGCCCGCGCATAAAATATCCCTCGCACACCAGCAACAATATGCAAGGGCTGCGCACCTCGCAATAAAATATGCCAATATATATGGCTTGAAATCAGAAGCCCGCACTAAAAGAAGAGCAAGAACCAACGCAAGAAACAACAGGCGCTCAAGCACCGTAGAGAGTGAAAAGAGCCTCGTCTCATTCATGGCCTGGAAGGTGTATCCGAGTAGGGCCCAAAGATTGAAAACCACCGTATAGACTGCAAAAGAGAAGAGAACAAACAACCTGTCCGCCTCAGGAGCCCAAACCGCGGCAAAACCAGCGATGCAAAATCCGATAATGACCTGAAAGACCAGGCCAAATGTAAATTGCGAATTTATTGCCCTCTTGTCGACTTCCGAACGAGCCTTTCCTCCCTCAAGAAGATAGACACCATCATTGAGCCCAAAATGAAAAAAACCAGAATAACCAACGTAAAAAATAAAAAGCTGCCAGTAACCATAGCTCTCAACACCCATAAACTTTGGCACGAGAAGCGACATAACCACACTAACAAGCATAGACACGCCCTGTGCGGCAAATGCAGTCAGAGCGTTGCCTGTCAAGGACTTATAGTCCATCCCCACACCGCTCACTATTCAGCAGCTCCAAGGCAAGATACTGGTCCATGGGCCGGTAAAGCTCGCCAATATGGCCCCTGATCCAATTCTCGTCTATTTTCGAAAAATCGAACCCTATAAGCAAATCGACAGTATCGTCGTCGAAGCGCTTCCTGATAGGCCGTGCGGGAACGCCTCCAACGATGGTGTACGGAGGAACATCCTTGGTAACGAGCGCACCAGCAGCAACAACCCCCCCCTGGCCAATTTTTACGCCATCCAGGACGGTTGCACGATATCCGAGCCAAACATCATCCTCGATAACAATGCCACCTTTTCCCGAAGCTTCGACGACCGACTCCCCTAGACACTTCACGCGAAATGGAAAAGTCGAAAGAAGATTCATAGGATGGTCGTCTTCTATCACAAAGGTTACATCCTTGGCAATAGAGCAAAATGAACCAATAATCAACCGAGGGTTGGTGGCAGACGTCAGAATGTTAATGCATCCGTAAGTCCCCTTGCCGATTTCAATATTTTCAACTCCAACAACATTCTCGCCGAGCCAAGTATTTCCAGGAAAACGCCGTTTCCACGTAAACTTAGAACTTAGCCGCTTAAACGTCCTTTTCAGCCTATTGAAAAACATCCGCCCTCGCTCAGTTTATAGTGCCCTGCCAAGGCTTTTCCAACCGCAAGACAACTTCCTGATCCAACGATGGTTGCGGCATTCTTTCGTAAGCAGCCCGGGTCGGTGCCCAAACCACGCAGCTGCACCAATATGATTCTGCGCGTATATCGTCAAGGATTTCGTGCATCAGGAACCGCTTATGCTTTCTCCCCAAAACGGTTAGAGACAAAACGCCAAACCAGCAATCCAATAAGGCCACCGAGAAAGCGCATTAGGATATTGTCCGTGTACACAACGCCGCTCATCGTTACAAGCTGTATCATTTCGATTCCTGCAGCACACGCAAGCAATACGGCAGCAGCAAGCACATATCTGCGATTTCCATGAAATACAGCAGATATAGATACTCCAAGGGGGATGAACAACAGCATATTCATCAGTGAGACCAAAATCCTCCTCTGGTGCAACCATGGAGCAGACATCCAATTCCCCAAGTCGCCCATTATGTAGTCGAGATCGTAGCCTTCGACGAAAATCGACGATGGATCGAAGGGGATAACGTAGACCGCAAATTCCCCTTGAAACTCCGTCGTCTTGTCGACAACCAGAATCAGAAAAAGCGAAACAAACCAAAATATCGAAAACAGCGCCAACAGAACCTGACGACACTGGTAGATCCTCCTCTCGCCAGAACTCGTCTTTTCCCAATGCCCAACTAGCAGCAAATAAGCAATTAATGCAAAGCAGAATAAAATCATGCCGCCGAGAAAGAATGCCAGTGTCGAAAATGACACCTGCGACGACAGATTCAGTAAAGCCCTAAGGCCCCTCATTGCTCCGCACCCAAACCTGTGCGTCTCACATCTTGCGAATAATTGTGCTGATTTACATCAAGATTTCCGTTAAATCGCCCGACAAGACTCGACCGATCAAGGGTTTCGCTTTGCACTGGCTTGCACTGAGAAAGTCCTTCTTTTTTGCTGTACACATAAGCAAACCCAAACAGCGAAAAGGCGTATTTGAATGTCCCTAAATCGGCAACAAACCATAGATTTACAAAATACAGGCAGAAAGAGATAAGCAGCAGTTTGCAAACAATGCTTTTTCTTGCCCCAGAAGCGCAGCGCTTGAGCATATACGCAAACACCAATAGCATCGCGATCAAGCCAGGCCAAGCAAATTGCAAATACTGCAGCACATAATAATTATCAATCGAGGCCACCACTCTACCGCCAATATCGGCGCTAAAGTTTGAGTAATTCGCTGCCGTTACGCCTAAACCTACTAGAGGGCTATATTCATCCGAAAAAAACAGCAACGGAAGCAGATTTCGATAATCCCAACTCTGGATATACGCCCACTGCCAGTATCCAAATTCATCAAGAACAAGCTGCGTTCCGAAAATCGAATCGATCAATTGATACACGTTAAGTATCACGTAGCGACGAATATGTGGTTCATCGTGAAATAGGACGATCAGAGATACCGCAATTGTCCCAAAAACCAGCACATACGGCACCAATATGCGTTTTTCCTCTTTATCGGTCAGAATGAAGAGAATAATTATCTCGAGGATAAAGGTAACCTGAGGCATGCGCGATCCGCAAAGAAGCACCGCTCCACAGATCATTAAGATCAAGCCCCAGTTTTTGGCTACATTAATCCTCTCCTTCTCAACGTCTATGCACATTAACGGCGTCATGAGCACAAAATAGATACCTAATGCTATTGGATGGCTTGTCATTGCGGCAACCCTATAAGCTCCCGCACGAAATGCAGACCCGCCCGAAACGCTGGAAATGGTATGGAGAAGATTGTACGGGTTCCAATGCAGCACCAAGGCATCAAGGTAACACGATATGCATACAACAATTAAAGCGATTTTGAGGAACTTCAACATGTCCTCTATGGCAATCACCCTGGCTGTCATATACATCATAAGTAGCATTGGCATGAATGCATCGACGAAAAAGTTAAAGAAACTGTTTGGATCGTCGCAAAGGAGCGCTGTCGCTAAAGCAATAAAAAGGAACGGAGCAACAACCGCTATGGGCCCGATCATTCTCCCGGTTATCGAAGATGCAAAATCATCAGCTCGGTCTCTATTGCTGAATATAGATAAAAGGATGCATATCATTGCAATCCTTTGCGCAGTTAACGCAAACCCAGGTAATGGAATTCCAAAATACTGGGGTAATGCAAATACCGCAAAGAGATAGATAAAACAAAGCTTTTCGAAAGCGGTTAGCTTCCTCTTCCCAGGCTCCGCCTTCCCGCCCCTCGCCCTAGCTCGTATAAGGCTCAAATCGAATGCACCCCGAAGCCTGCCGCCATATCAGCCAAATAGGATTTAGGTTCTGGATAGAACCTAAGAAAGCGTAAAAGGGAG
>CALGZY010000125.1 GCA_937934355.1 uncultured Collinsella sp.
TGAAGGCCGTTTATTGCCCCTACTGCGGCGGTCGGACCAAGCGCAACGGCAGGACCTCGTCGGGGTCCCAGCGGTGGAGGTGCACGGCCTGCGGCGCGTCGACGACGGTGAGGTACGACGACACGGCGACGAGGCTGGACGAGTTCCTCGGGTGGCTCCTCTCCAAGGACTCCCAGGCGGCGATGCCGGGCGGCGGGCGGTCCTTCAGGCGCAGGACGGCCGAGTTCTGGGAGGTCTGGCCGATGCCCGTCCCCGACGGCGAGCTGCACCGCGTGCTCCACGTCGACGGGATCCGGGTCGCGCGCGACCTCGTCGTGCTCATATGCTGCAGCGGCGAGAGGGTGGTCTCCTGGTACATGGCGAGGTCGGAGAACTCGAGGGCGTGGTCGGCCCTCATGTCGCCGATCCCGGCGCCCGAGGTGGTCGTCACCGACGGCGGGAGCGGGTTCGCCAAGGCCGTGCGCGAGACCTGGCCGCGCACCAGGGTCCAGAGGTGCACCTTCCACGCCTTCTCGCAGGTCAAGCGCTACACGACGACGCGGCCGAAGCTCCAGGCGGGGCGCGAGCTCTACCTCATCGCGCGCGACCTCATGGGCATCGAGACGCTGCACCAGGCCGAGCTCTGGGTCGAGCGCTACCTCGACTGGTGCGGGTTCTGGGCCGACTTCCTGGAGGACAGGACCGTGGTGGACGGCAGGAGGGTCTACACCCACGAGAGGCTGAGGCGGGCGCGCTCGTCGCTGTCGTCGCTGGTGTCGGCGGGGACGCTGTTCACCCACCTCGACCCCGCCCTGGCCAAGGCCGGCCCGCTGCCGTCGACCAACAACATGATCGAGGGAGGGGTGAACTCGCAGCTGAGGGCCGTCCTGCGCAACCACCGGGGGCTGACGTCGGTCAAGCGCGTGAAGGCGGTGTTCTGGTGGTGCCATGCGCACTCGGGGGACGCGAGGACGGCGCGCGAGAAGCTCGCCGCGATGCCGACCGACGCGGACATCGACTTCCTGTTCAGCGTCTACTCCGCCTCGCCGTCGCGCGAGGACGGAGGGCCGGAGTGGGGCGACAGGGCCGTGTGGGAGGACCTCCACCACAGGGACCCGTACCCGTTCTGGCTTGATTAATGGATGGAAACGGATGTTCTATCGGGACACACATTTTGTCCTATAAGCCGAAAATACCAATGACCCTGCTTTTAGCAGCCGTGCCGTGGGCGATGGTGTTGCCGTGGTTCCCCAAGAGGGAACGGTGTGCGCTCCTGTTTCCGGCACCGTCGCGGCGCTGTTTCCGACTGAGCACGCGCTGGGCATCATGTCCGACGACAGCTCTGCTCAGGTGATGCTGCATATCGGAATCGATACTGTTAAGCTTGAGGGCAAGGGCTTCCACGCGCTTGTTGCCCAGGGTGACCATGTCGACGCGGGCCAGCCCCTCGTTGAGGTCGATTTCGACGCGGTCCGCGCCGCCGGCTTCGATCCCACGGTCTTCGTTATCGTGTGCGAGCGCTCGGAGAACTCGACTCTTCGCGAGCATGCTTCCGGCCCTGTTGCTGTTAAAGAGCCTGTCATCTGGCTTTCCGAGTAAATTCTTGTGGTGGGTACCGTGGTTATCAAGCGAGTTTTTAACAACAACGTCGCAATGGTCACTTCGGACGATGGCTCCGAGCTCATCGTCATCGGTCGAGGCCTCTGCTTTGGCCGTCATGCCGGCGATGCCATCGACGAGGCGTCGATTGAAAAGACCTACGCGTTGTAGAAGGGAACTTCTCAGGACTCGCGTACGATTGACCGCTTGGCACATCTTTTGGAGTCCATCCCCACCGTCAACCTCGTGATTGCCGAGGACATTGTTCAGATGCTCCGTCGAGAGCTCAATGTTGATATCAACGACAAGATTCTCATTGCTCTCGCAGACCATATCAGCCTTGCTTTGGAGCGCGAGCGCAAGGGCGTCTCCTGTGAGAATCCGTTGCTGCTCGAGATCCAGCAGTTCTATCGCAAGGAGTATGCACTTGCGGGCCGTGCGCTGCAGATTATCAAGGAGTATATGGGCATCCAGATGAGCGAAGAAGAGCAGGGTTTCATTACCTTGCATATCGTCAACGCCACCATGCCGCAACGCTCCGACCGTTTGATTGTTTCGGTCCAGCTTGTTCGCGACGTGCTCGCGATTGTTTCCGAGCGCTATGCTACGACCCTCGATGACACCTCGTTGCCCTATGAGCGTTTCGTCCGCCACCTGCAGTTTTTCGCACAGCGGGCGCTTGACCCCACGGCCGGGCAAATCAATGGCGACGCGCTGTTCCGAATCGATGAAACGGCGTATCCGTGCGCATTCTCGTGCGCGGACGCCATAGCCGCCCACTTGTCGTCTACCTATAACGTTGTCGTTACCGATGCCGAGAAGAGCTATCTCGCATATCACATTGTTAACCTGCTTGGAGAACCTGGTCTCTAGGCATAACGTGCCCACACATCGATTGATATAAGGCAAGGCTCACGGTCTTGTCCAGGGCACATCTGTCTTAATTTGCGGAAAAGGAAGGGGAGTACCGCTATGACCGCAAAAAAGAAGTTCAATTTCAAAGCGCCGTTGGAGGTGTTCGCGAAGTCGATCGTCCAGCCGATGATGTATCTCTCGGTTGCCGGCATCCTGCTCATTGTGGGCATCATTCTGACCAACAAGACCATTTGCGCTTTGGTCCCCGTACTGGGCTCCGGTCCGTTCCAGCTTGTGGGCGCCGTTGTCTACCAGTCGCTGATGTTTATCATCAACAACCTCTCGATTCTGTTCTGCGTGGGCATCGCCGGCGCCATGGCAAAGAAGAACAAGGGCCATGCTTCGCTGATCGCCCTGATGTCGTTCTTCCTGTTCCTGCAGGCTAACAACATCGTGCTCAACGCCACCGGCTCTCTTGCCGATGCGAGCGGCATGCTCGGCCTTACCGGAACCGGCCAGGCCACCGTTATGGGCATCCAGGTGCTCGATACCGGCGTGTTCGGCGGCATCATTCTCGGTTGCATCACCGGTACCGTGTTCAACAAGTACTCGAACAAGCAGTTCCCCATTGCCCTTTCGATGTTCTCGGGCGTTCGCTTCCCGTTCCTGATCATGATCATCATTTCCTGGATCATGGGCGCTGGCTTCTGCATCGTTTGGCCTCCGGTTCAGGGTGCCATCTCCTCCGTTGCCGGCATCATTAAGGAGTCGGGCAACATCGGTTTGTTTATCTACGGCATGCTCAACAAGCTGCTCGTTCCCACCGGTCTGCACCACCTCATCTACACCCCGTTCCAGTTCTCCGATGTGGGTGGCACCCTGACGCTGGGTGATCAGGTTATCGCCGGCGCCTACCCCATCCGTGTTGCCGAGATGGCAATGACGGGCCAGCCCTTCTCCGATAGCACCTACTTCAACAGCTACACCTTCAACAACCTGTGGCCCTACATCGGCATCGGTCTCGCCTTTATCTTCACCGCTTACAAGGGGAACAAGGATAAGACCAAGGCCGTTATCATCCCGCTGATCATCACCGCCGTGCTCTCCTGCGTGACCGAGCCCATGGACTTCCTCTTTGTCTTTGCCGCTCCCGTGCTCTTTGTCGTTCACTCGATTCTTTCCGGTATTTTCCTGGTTCTGCTCAAGGTCCTCTCCGTGCCCGCTTCGACTGCAGGCGGCATCATCAACATCGTGGTTTCCAACCTGGTCCTCGGTGTCGACAAGACCAACTGGCCGGTTATGCTGGTGCTTGGAGTCGTCAACGCCGCGCTGTACTTCTTCCTCTTCACCTTCCTTATCAAGAAGCTCAACCTTCACACGCCTGGCCGCGAGGAGGAGTCCGAGCTCGCCGAGTCCGTTGCCGAGGGCGAGGCCGCCGCGTCTGTCGCGGTGAAGCAGGGCGCCGTTGCCGCGGCTCCCGCAGAGGGCGTCGATGCAGGTATTGCCGACCTGGTCGCAGGTCTTGGCGGCAAGGACAACATCGAGGAGCTCGAGAACTGCTTTACGCGTCTCCGCGTGAACGTTAAGAACCCGGACCTCATCAATGAGGACCTCATCAACCACGTGCCCAACAGCGGCATCAACCGCAACGGCAATAATATCCAGATCATCTTTGGCATGAAGGTCGCCGAGATGCGCGACAAGGTCGAAAACGCAATTGAGAAGGAGCAGTAAACAATGATCATTACTCTGTGTGGTGGCGGATCCACCTTTACCCCCGGCATCGTCAAGTCCATCGCCCTGCGCAAGGACGAGCTCGACGTTGACGAGATTCGTCTGTACGACATCAACGAGGAGCGCCAGCGCAAGGTCGGCGTGCTCGTGGACTGGATTTTGCACGAGGACCTCGGCCTGGACATCAAGCTCACGGTGACCACCGACAAAAAGACGGCTTTTACCGACGCGAGCTTCGTGTTTGCCCAGATGCGCGTGGGCGGCTACGCCATGCGCGAGCAGGACGAGAAGATTCCGCTGCGTCACGGCTGCGTGGGCCAGGAGACTTGCGGTTGCGGCGGCCTTGCCTACGGCATGCGCACCATCTTCCCCATGGTCGAGCTGATCGATGACGTTGAGAAGTACGCCAAGAAGGATTACTGGATTCTCAACTACTCCAACCCTGCTGCCATCGTCTCCGAGGGCTGCCGTGTGCTGCGTCCCAACGCTCGCATCATCAACATCTGCGACATGCCGATCGCGATCATCGACGTGGTTTGCGCCGCGCTCGATATCGACAAGAAGGATGTCGAGTACGATTAC
>CALGZY010000126.1 GCA_937934355.1 uncultured Collinsella sp.
CGATTCGGGTGTGCCAACGGTGTATCTGGCTTTTTAATATGAGCAGGACATTGTCAATAGGCAAAACCGGGCCTGGCCTCGATTCTTTTGAACCGGAGCCAAGCCCTTCCTCTATCTCAACCCTCCTGCGGCGACCTCGGCGTGTCTCTCCGACGCTCGTCTTTGCAGTTTAATATCCGCCCGTGGCGCATCTCTGCGCTGGGCAATCCGTTGCTACGGCTGGGGCTGCCTCGGTCGATTCGACAGTCTCGTGTCGCGGGTGGCGCCTTGGGCGCTCGCAGAAAAAGAGCCTGGGGTTCGCCCCAACGGCCTCGGATCAGGCCGCAGGATGGGATGGATCGCGCTATGTCGGGACGGCCTTCCCGAAGGCTAGCCGTTCTCGACCATGCGGCCTATCGCCCAGCACCAGCATGCGAGCTCGCGGGCCGTCGCGACGTTGGCCTTGTTCTTGTGGACGCCGCGCCCCGGCATCTCCTCGCGCCTCTTCACGAGCCTTCGGATGCCCTTGGCCGCGTGCCTTCTCGCCGCGGGGTCGGGTGCCTGGCCCTTGGCCAGGTCCTTCGGATGCGGGCTGGCGCTTATGTAGTGCCACGCGGCCTCGACGAGCACGCGCCTCAGATGCTTGTTGCCGGCCTTGGTGATGCCGCCCTGCCGCACGCTCTCCCCGCTGGAGTGCTCGGAGGGGGTGAGCCCGAGCCAAGCGGCGAACGACCTGGCGTTCTTGAACCTGGAGAACTCGCCGGCCTCGAACACGATGTCGGCGGCCGTCATGGCGTCGACGCCCTTCAGGCAGCGCAGCGAGTCGACCCTCTTCTTCCATCGGGGCTTGGACGCCTCTGCCTCGACCAGCTTCTCCAGCCTCTTCTTGTCCTCCATCGCCTGCCTGGTGGCGTCTATGTAGTACGCGAGGACGTCGTCGTCGGCCTTCTCGGGAAACTCGATCGACCTTATCCACGCCCAGTGCGCGGCGGTCCAGTTGCCCTTCCTGCGCCCGGTCGGGGTGGTCTCGCTGAACGCGTATCCGTGCCGCATCAGGAACTTCGACAGCCGCTGCTTGCAGCGCTTCAGGTCCTCGCGGGCGTCGTCCAGCGCGCGCACCAGGTCGCGCGCCGCCTCGCACCCGTCGTCGGGGACCCACACCTCCACGACGTTGCCCACCGACAGCATGCGCGCCAGGAACTCCGCGTCGTTGCGGTCGTTCTTCCTCTTGCGGTCAGCCGATGGCTTGATCATCTTCGAGACCGCGCCGACGACGCAGTCGACGCCCAGCGCCGCGAGCCTCTTCTGCAGGTCGAACCCGGTCACGCCCGACTCGTAGACGCACTTCGCGGCAGGGTCGAGGGATCCCACCCACTCTGCGACGGCCGCCGCGTCGTAGGCGAAAGTGGCCGAGCGGACCTCGCCGGTCATCGCGTCAAGGGCGACGGCCTTTATGGATCGCGCGTGCACGTCGAGGCCGACGAAGGTGGTAGTATTCAACATGAGAGAGCCCCTTTCCATGCTTGTGGCGTGGCCGCCACTTTTGAATTAGACACTCACATTGTCGGCCTAATCCACGGATTCGCATGCAGCAGGGGCTCTCAATGTTTTCATGTCCTGCTCATATCGTCTCATGCCGCGGTTCATCTTCTTAATGCCAGTCCTGTCGATTTATTGGGACTTCGCAATCCGTGGGAATGCAGGGTTACTATAGTTTCATCGTTTAATACGTTTGCTTTTGTTTCCTTTTGAGAGGATTGCCATGAAGTACTTCGGAACCGATGGTTTTCGCGGCGAAGCCAATAATGGCCTCAATGTCGAGCATGCTTTTAAAATCGGTCGTTTTATTGGCTGGTACTATGGCGCGCGCCAGGACAAGAAGGGCCGTATTGTTGTCGGTAAGGACACGCGCCGTTCGAGCTATATGTTCGAGGCCGCTATCGTTTCTGGACTCGTTGCTTCTGGTGCCGATGCGTATATGCTTCATGTTATCCCTACGCCCGGCGTTGCCTACGAGACTGTTGACGGTTGCTTTGATTGCGGCGTGATGATTAGCGCATCGCATAATCCCTATTCGGACAATGGTATCAAGCTCGTCAATGGTGACGGCTACAAGATGGAGGAGTCTGTCT
>CALGZY010000127.1 GCA_937934355.1 uncultured Collinsella sp.
AGCAGATCCAGCGGACCGGACGAACAAAGGTCGCATGCTCGTGACCCCAGCGCTGGCTGCGGTAGTTGGGCCACTGCAGGCCGGCGATAGTCTTCTCGCACAGAGACGTCAGGATCGGCGTAGCCGGAGCGGAGGGAATGTTCTTCTCGGCGAACACATACTCGCGACCGTCAGTATCCTCGCGACGGACCAGGTCCTCGGCAGCCACACCGCACTTGCGGGCAAAGCCCTGGGCGGCCTTGGTGGCGTTACCGTCAGCGTCGAAGGCAATGTTGGCCGCGGGGCCACGCTTGACCTCGTGAACCTCATCGGTCGCGGTGGCGACGTCGGCAACGAGTGCAGCCAAGCGACGCGGACTCGAGATCACGCGGACCTCGCCGTGGGCCAGACCGGCCTCGTCGAGACCCTTGGCGATCATGGTGCCAAGCTGCTTGACGGCATTGTTCAGCGGTGCAGAGGGCATTTCCTCCGTACCGATCTCAAACAGGAAATCCTTAGCGTCTGCCATGGCTTACGCCACCTCGCCTTCCTGGTCGGCATTCTCGTTGACTCCGGCGACCTCGGCCATGTAGGCCTCGCAGCACGCCTTGGCGACGGCGCGGACGCGCAGGATGTAGTTGGCACGCTCGACCGCGGACAGCGCGCCACGGGCATCGAGCAGGTTGAAGGCGTGGCTGCACTTCATGACGCAGTCGTACGCCGGCAGCGGCAGCTTGCGCTCCAGACAGGAGTGGCACTCGGCCTCGTAGTCGTCAAACTTCTGACGCATCATCTCGACGTTGGCGACCTCAAAGTTATAGGCACTGAACTCGCGCTCGTTCTCGAGGAACACGTCGCCATAGGTCATGGGCGTGCCGTCGGGCAGGTAGCTCCACACCAGGTCGTAGACCGAGTTAACGCCCTGGGCGTACATGGCGATACGCTCCAGGCCATAGGTGATCTCGACGGGCACGGGGTCAACCTCGATGCCGCCCACCTGCTGGAAGTACGTAAACTGCGTGACCTCCATGCCATTGAGCCAGACCTCCCAGCCAAGACCCCAGGCGCCGAGCGTCGGGCTCTCCCAGTCGTCCTCGACAAAGCGGACGTCATGGTCGTTGGGGTCCAGACCGATAGCGGCAAGAGACCCCAGGTAGAGCTCCTGGGCGTTAACCGGAGAAGGCTTGATGAGCACCTGGAACTGATAGTAGTGCTGCATGCGGTTGGGGTTCTCGCCGTAGCGGCCGTCGGCGGGACGGCGGCAGGGCTGCGCATAGCAGGTGCGCCACTCGGCGGGACCGAGCGAGCGCAGCGTGGTCGCGGTATGGAAGGTACCGGCACCGACCTCGGAGTCATAGGGCTGCATAATGACGCAGCCCTGCTCGCCCCAGTACTGCTGGAGGCGCAGGATGATGTCTTGGAAGGAAAGCGATGAAGCGTTCATGCCTCTAATATCCCCTCGTCGAAACGATTACACGGTTAGGTACTGTACTATAGCGGTTTTTAGTCGATAGCGCCGATGCGGTTGAGCGGCCAGTAGCGCACAAGCGCCACAGCGATCAAATCAGAGCGATCGACGGGACCAAAGTAGCGTGAGTCGGCAGAGTTTTCGCGGTTGTCGCCCATCACCCACACGCACCCGTCGGGAACGGTGTAGGGATAGCTTACCTGAGCACCGGGCGCTTGGACCGAAAGTGGCCAGCTCATGCCCGTCGTATAGTCCTCGTCGAGCGCTTGGCCGTCAACGACCACCTTGCCATCCTGCAGGTCGACCGTCTGGCCGGCCGTGGCAATAACACGCTTGACAAGAACATCATGCTCGGAGGTGCCATCGGGGTTGTGAAACACCACGATATCGCCCTGCTTGACGGGCTGACCGAGCTCGAGGCTCACCTTTTGTGCCAGGATCTGGTCGCCAATCTCGATCGTGGACTCCATGGAGCCGGTGGGCACCACAAAGGGCTCGACCACAAACGAGCGAATCAAGAAGGTGGCGACCAATGCGATCGCGATGACCGCGATCCACTCAAAAGCGCCCCTCAACGCGGAATGCTGCGATGGAACCATTCTCACTCCTCGCTCTGCGAATACGAAGCGTCCAAAATCTCCTGCGCGTACGCACGCTCCTGGGGCGTAAGGCGCGCCGTCTCGATCAGATCGGGACGCCAGCGGCAGGTGCGCTCGATGGCGTTCTTGCGACGCCAGGCATCGACCTTGGCGTGATCGCCACTCACAAGCACCGGCGGCACGCCCTCGCCGTTGAACTCGGCGGGACGGGTGTACTGCGCGTACTCGAGCAGGCCTCCGTCCTCGGCGGTCGAGAACGACTCGTCCACATTGCTCATCTCGTCGCCCAGGGCGCCGGGAATCAGGCGTACGACGGCATCGGCAACGACCATAGCGGGAAGTTCGCCACCCGTAAGCACGTAGTCGCCGATCGACAGACGCTCATCGGCATACGCATACGCACGCTCGTCGACGCCCTCGTAGCGGCTGCACACAAACAGCAGGCGCTCACTTTTGAGCAGGCGCTCGGCCACATGTTGCGTAAAGGGCTCGCCACAGGGGGTGAAGAACACTACGGTGGGCTTGGGACCCTCGGAGCTGATGGCCTCGATGGCCTCGGCAATAGGCTCGACCTTCATGAGCATGCCCTGCCCGCCGCCGTACGGCTCGTCATCGACGGTACGATGGCGGTCGTGCGTCCAGTCGCGCAGGTTATACGCCTTAAAATCAAAAAGGCCGGCCTTGCGGGCGCGGCCCAAGATCGATGTGGACATGACGGGCTCAAACATCTCGGGAAAGACCGAAAGGGTCTCGATCAGCATGTTGTCCTCCCTACTTGTCCATATCGATCAGGCCGTCCATAACGTGGACGGAAATTGTTCCTGTGTCGGGAAGATCGAGCACGACCTGCTCGATCACGGGAATCAGTACCTCGCCGTACCGATCGCCCTCAACAACCCAAACATCGTTAGCGGGCGTCGACATGATCTCTACGATCGTGCCGAGCAAACCGAAGCGCTCGTCGACCACCTCGCGACCCATCAGGTCGGTATAGGCAGCGTCGAGCGAATCGAGCTCAAAATCGTCACGATTTGCCAGCACGTAGCATCCCGTGATGCCCTCGGCGGCCGTCAAGTCGTCAATGCCCTCAAACGAGACCAGATCGCCATCGCCCGTATCGGTGACGGACACGACCGTGCAAAAGCGGTCGCGCTTGAGCGCCGGCGGCGTCAGGGCGACGCGCATACCCGGCTCTAATACAGAAGGAAGCCCCCGCAGCGGCTGCGCGAGGACCTCCCCCTTCCTTCCGTGCGGCTTGACAACACGGGCGATGTTTTTGTACTGGGACCTCAAGGTCCTAGCCCAGAACCTCTACCTCGACAGCAGTGTCGAGGCGAGCGGCCAGTGCACGGGCGAGCGTGCGAATGGCCTTGATGGTACGGCCACGACGGCCGATGACCTTAGCGACGTCATCCTCGGCAACCGAAACCTCAATCGTAGAGGCGTCGTCACCATCGATGACCTCAAGGCTCACGGAATCCGGGTCGTCGACGATCTGAACAACGAGATATTCGACGAGATCGGCGATGCGATCTGAGAGCATTGCCTCACCCTCGAGCTGTGCAGCGTCAACCTCAGGCACGATTTACTCCTCGGCGCCCTCAGCGGCCTCAGCGGCAGCCTTAGCGGCCTCGGCCTCTTTGGCGAGCTGCTTCTTGGACTTCTTGACGACGGTCTCGGTCTTCTCGCCCTCGTTGGCGGCCTTGACCAGAGCGGCGACGGCGTCGGTGAGCTGAGCGCCCTTGGACTGCCAGTCGGCGATCTTCTCGAGGTCGAGGTTGATGGTCTTGGGGGCGGTCATCGGGTTGTAGCGGCCAACCTCCTCGATGATACGACCGTCACGCGGGGCGCGGGAATCGGCGACGACGACACGGTAGTACGGACGCTTCTTAGCGCCGTGACGAGCAAGGCGAATCTTGACTGCCAAAGGAAACTCCTCCAACCAAGCAGCTTTAGGCTGCAACTACAAACAAACAGCTGAACATAATACGCCATCGACGCGGGCAGGTGAAGTCCGTGAGACCAACTTCTTCGGTGTAGTCGAGGGCAAATCCATATCTTAGACAAGAATTCGCGATTTGCAAGCGCATCCACGCACCCAACATGAGCTGCGCGGTATACTCATGACATGGAAAGACGCGAACATACATACGGTTATGAGGATGCTGCGGGCGTCACGCCGCCGCCCTGGACGGGTCCAGCGGTTGGCCTGATGGACCTCGATGCATTTTTTGCGAGCGTGGAGATGCTCGACCATCCCGAATGGCGCGGAAAGCCGCTCATCGTGGGCGGAGACGCCGAGTCACGCGGCGTCGTGTCCACGTGTTCGTACGAGGCACGTCGCTTTGGCGTGCATTCGGCCATGGCCTCGGCCGAGGCGCGGCGCCTGTGCCCGCAGGCCATTTGGACGCACGGACACTTTGATCGCTACCGTGAGGTGAGCGCGCAGGTCATGGCGATTCTCGCCGACGAGACCCCGCGCGTCGAGCGCGTATCCATCGACGAAGCCTTTATCGATATCACACCGGGTCGCTTTGCGCCCGAAGACCCGCTGCTGGTTGCGCGGCGTATAAGCGACCGCGTGGCAGCGCTGGGAGTGACCTGCTCCATTGGCGTGGGCTGCAACAAGACGGTCGCAAAGATCGCAAGCGAGCGTGATAAGCCGTTCGGGCTGACCATCGTGCGCCCCGGAACCGAGCAGCGCTTTTTGGCCGCGCTGCCGGTGTCTGCCATGAGCGGCATCGGGCGCTCGGCCGAGGAGCGACTGCGCCGCATGCGCATCTACACCCTCGGCGAGCTATCACGTGCACCGGAATCCACCTTGGCCCCTATTTTTGGCGTCAACGGCGAACGCATGCGCCAGCGTGCGCTGGGACTCGAAATCTCCGAAGTCACGAGTCTCGATGAGGAGCGCGAGGTCAAGTCGGTCAGCAATGAACGCACCTTTGCTAAAGATTTGACTGAGCGTGGGGATATTGAGGCGGCGATTGCGCTGCTGGGCGAGTCAGTGGGACGCCGCCTGCGCCGTCAGGGACTAACGGGCGCCACGGTGACGCTCAAGCTCAAGTATTCGTATGGAAACGGTCGCTCGGCACAGCGCCGGCTGCCTCATCCGACCGACGATGAGAACATCTTCGTGGCGGTTGCACTCGAACTGCTCGACAACATCTGGCAGGAAGGAATGCACGTGCGCTTAGCAGGCATCGGCATGAGCGACTTTGACCATCAGGGCGGCATCCAGACTGACCTGTTCTGCGAAGTCGATGACCGCGGGGCCCAATCCAGCGACCGACGCGACCTCTCCGTCGCCATCGACGCCGTCCGAGACAAATTCGGCGACACCGCCCTATCCTTCGGCCGCCAATCCCGCTTCAAAAACTAATCTTTTTTGGACGGGGCTTTTTGCTGCCTTCCGTCCGACACGGCATGGGTAGTCAATTTGGGACGGGGCTATTTTAGCTACCCCTATTATATATCGGTTGAGATTCATTCGGCCTAATTCATTCACCGTCAGCCAAAGGGTAGCTAAAATAGCCCCGTCCCAAATTGACTACCCCGGATGCCCGGTTTGGTGGCCGTAGCAAAATTACCCCGCCTGAAATGAGCTACTTTTCAATTTTGACTTTTTGAATCGTGCAGTGGCCGATGCCCGTGAGGCGCACGATCTGCTTGATCGAAAAGCCCTCGCTTTTGAGCTTGCGGATACAGTCATCACGCACGCCCTTTGGCAGAGCTTTGAGATGGTGAGGCTCGTAAGGTTTGAGCAACGCCTGCGCAAACTCAAGCGCGTCAGCATCACTCACGTGAGCGCCATAACGGAAGCAATAGCCATTGGGCTCGCCCGAGGTGCTAAATGCAAAAAACCTCTGGGAATTCCCGAGCAACTCGAGCACGCAATCAGTCTTACAAATACCCGGATAGCCCATATACTCGCTAAAGCTGCTCCAGCGATAGAGCGAAGCAGTGTCAATTCTGGCTTTCGCAGGGTTATCGTGAATGTAACGAACGCAGTTGAGCAGCTGATCATCATCAAGAATCGGCACGCTCTTAAATCGATCCTGGAAGAGTGGACCCTTTCTGCCTGTCTTAGAATTGAAATACATGGCATACGCCGTCGTAATCGAATGCATGCAATCACTCAGATGAGCATGCTCATCGTCAAGCAGAAGATGAATATGGTTATCCATAAGGCACCACGCGATGACATCAACTTTGAACTTCTGGCATTTCGAAGCAATCAGCCGAATCAAATAGAGTCGATCATCCTCATCCTCAAATATCAGCTGACCACCACACCCCTTTTGAACGACATGGTAAAAGCCATATTCAGAGATTTCTCGCGCAGTCCGAGTCATACGCATTCCCTCCTCTACAGATAAGAATTACGTTACCCGAGCCAGAGCAGAAAAAAACGTACTGGGTGCGACAAATCGCGTTGTTCGGCGAACGGTAGGTGGTAGCTAAAAAAGCCCCGTCCCAAATTAGCTACTTTTGGGCAAAAGAAAGACGGGCAGCTGCAAATGGTGCAACTGCCCGGCAAACGGATAAGGGTAGCTAAAAAAGCCCTGGCCCAAGCAAAGCTCTAGAGGAGGTTGAGGGGGAGCTGGGGGGCGTCTCCCCAGAGTTTCTCGAGGCGGTAGAAGTCGCGGGCTTCGGGAGTGAAGACGTGGACGACAACCGAACCGTAGTCCATGAGCATCCAGGTCTTCTGCTCGCGACCCTCGATGGAGAACGGGTGCTCGCCGCAAGCCTCGGCGACCTTCTCCTCGATCTCGTCGACGATAGAATCGACCTGGCGGTTATTGGTACCGGTGGCAAGCACAAAGTAGTCGCATACGTCGGAAAGCTCGGTCAGGTCGAGCACCTGAACGTCCTCGCCCTTCTTGTCGTAGGCGGCCTGCGCGGCGGCGCGGGCGACATCCTCGGCGGCGACACCGCTCGCGGACAGCGAGGCGGCAGTGCGGTCGGACGTGGCGGCGAAGCTCTTGTGCTCCACATGTTCAAGAATCTGCTCGTCGGTCATGGTCTCGTCGGCCATGGAATACCTCTTTCTAGACAGCCCGAGCTAGCGCAGCTGGGCGTAATGGTTGTAAATCGTAATAGCCGTGGGATAAAGATAGCGCCCGGACTGGATCACATAGACCAGACCCTGCGCAAAACAGGAGAAGAACAACTCATCGAGCGTCGACTCCCCCACCATCTTGCGCAGCGCATGGGCATAATCGCCGTGGCGGTTGGGTTCGATGGCATCAGCCACAAAGACCACCATATCGAGCGGCGTCATGTCGCAAGCGCCCACGGTGTGACGGTCGACAGCCTGAAAGACCGCCGGCGACAGCTCGGGAAAAAGCTGCGGAAGTTCATAGGCGGCAACAGGGCCATGCAAAAGCGGCGTCGCGGCGGAAGGAGAGCCGGCAATCTTAATGCCGTAATGCAGAGCGCGCGTGACCAGCTCGTCGTCGGAGAGCACTTTGTCCCAGTCATGGATCAGTCCGGCGGCAGCGGCATCAAAGCGGTCAACGCCGTAGACCTCGGCCAGATGAAGTGCGGTCTCGGCAACACCCAGCGAATGCACATAGCGCTTGCGCTTATCCCTCATGCGAACATCGAGCAGCTCTTGAATGCGCTTGAGCAGCGCGCGCTCATCGCCCTCAAACTGATCCTCTACCGACAACGTAGACCCCCATCACTCAAAATCTTCTTGGCCCAAATCGGCATATAGCCTGCGTTTGCGAATGTAGCCGAGCACGGACTCGCTCGTAAGATAGCGCACGCTCATACCGCGGGCAACTCGCTTACGAATGTTCGTCGAGCTGATCGCCAACGCTGGAATCTGAATATAGCGCACGTCGAACGGCAGCCCCGACTCTTTGATTCGGGCACGCGCCGTATCGATATCAAAGCCCGGTCGTGTCGCCGCAATAAAGGTAGCAAGCTCAGCGATTCGTTCGGCATCATGCCAGGTCACGATATCGATGATCGCGTCGGCGCCCGTAATAAAGTAGAGCTTTACCTGCGGCGGATAAAAGTCGCGAAGGGCATGAAGCGTATCGGCCGTATAGGTTACGCCCGGGCGGTCGATCTCGAACCGGCTCGCCAAAAAAGCCGGGTTCGCGGCGGTGGCGAGGACCGTCATGGCATAACGGTCCTCGGCAGGCGTCACCGGCTTGTCAAGCTTAAAGGCAGGAGAACCCGCCGGCATAAAGAGCACAGCGTCCAAGTCGAGCGACTCGCGCGCCTGCTCGGCGGTCACCAGGTGCCCGTAATGGATGGGATCAAAGGTGCCACCCATAATGCCGAGCCTAAACTCCTGCCCGTCCTCTAGAGGAAGCTCGGGCAGACCGATTCCACCGCGCAGCGACATGGCTTACTCGCCCTCCGGTGTCTCGGTATCGCCCGCGGCATCCGCTGGATCCGTCGCATCGACAACCTCGACGCCCTCATCCGCAGCATCGGCCACGTCAATGGCTTCAACGGCAACGTCCTCGCCAGCATCCTCGAGCTCCTCGTACTCCGAGAAGTCCTCGGCGCCCTCAAAGTCAAAGGCGCGCTGGCAAATGCGGACCTCGTCGCCCGCACGGCAACCGGCCTTCTCGAGCGCATCGTCAACACCCATACGCGCAAACTTATGCTGCAGGTAAATGACGGCTTCCTCATTTTCCCAGTCGGTCTGAATGACCATGCGCTCGATGGCACGACCGACCACGCGGAAGGCACCGGGCTCTTCCTGGACAATGCGGAAACGCTTCTCTCGCTGCAGGCGACGGCGCTCCCATTCATCGTCGCGCAGAACGACCGGCTCATCGGAAACCGCCAACTCGGCGCGCAGCTTAGCCACCTGCTCGCCCACGGCAAGCATCAGCGTATTAAGGCCGGCGCCCGTCACAGCAGACACGGCAAAGAACATATGGCCATCATCGAGCGCTGCGCGCTTGAGGTCGGCAATCTTGTCGGCCGTGCCCGGCGCGTCGCACTTGTTGGCAACGACGATCTGCGGACGCTCAGAAAGCTCAGCGCCATACTGCTCGAGCTCACGGTTGATGATATGGTAATCCTCGACCGGATCGCGATCCTCAAAACCACCCGTCATGTCAACGACGTGCATAATCAGGGCCGTACGCTCAATGTGGCGCAGGAACTGGTGACCCAGGCCCTTGCCCTCGCTCGCGCCCTCGATAAGACCGGGGACGTCGGCAACGACGTAAGAATATTCGCCGGCACGCACCATGCCGAGGTTCGGCACGAGCGTGGTAAACGGGTAGTCGGCAATCTTGGGACGGGCGGCACTCATGCGCGCGATGAGCGATGACTTACCCACCGAGGGAAAGCCCACGAGCGCGGCATCGGCCATAAGCTTCATCTCGAGCTCGATCCAGTGTTCCTCGGCAGGCTCGCCGAGCTGGGCAAACGCGGGCGCGCGACGCACGGACGTCACAAAGTGCGTGTTGCCCAGACCGCCGGCACCACCGGGGGCCACGACAACGCGCTCGCCGTCGTGCACCAGGTCGGCAATCTCGAACATAGGGGTCTGCGTCTCGGGATCGAGCTCGCGGACTACGGTACCCATAGGGACCTTGAGAATCAGGTCCTCGCCGCTCTTGCCGTTACGACGGGCACCCTGCCCGTGCGTGCCGCGCTCGGCGCGAAAGTGATGCTTAAAGCGGTAATCGATCAGCGAAGACAGCTGAGCATCGGCCTGGATGACGACATTGCCGCCACGACCGCCGTCGCCGCCATCGGGGCCGCCCTTGGGGACAAATGCCTCGCGCCTAAACGACATGCATCCGGCTCCGCCGTCGCCGCCGCACACGTTAATGCGGCTGATATCGGTGAACTGTGACAACAGAATCGCCTCCTACAAAAAAGAGGGAGACCCTTGAATCCTAAAACTCAAGTGCCTCCCACATATGTGCTCTATGAAGGGTGAATTACGCGTTCGCGAGCGGGCGTACGCTGACCCTGTGCTTGATACCCTTGTGGAACTCAACGGTACCGTCGACCAGCGCGAACAGCGTGTCGTCCTTACCACGGCCAACGTTCTCACCCGGGTGGATGTGCGTGCCGTGCTGACGGACGAGAATCGTGCCCGTGGTTACCGTCTGGCCGGCATAGCGCTTCGTGCCAAGGCGCTGACCGCGGGAGTCACGGCCATTACGGGAGGAACCGAGTCCTTTTTTGTGTGCCATTGTGTATACCTACTCTTTCGTTACGAGTGTAATCTACTCGGCGACGGGAGCCTCGGCAACAGCCTCAGCCTCTGCCTTGACAGCCTTCTTGGCGCGGGAGGTAGCCTGAACCTTCACGATCTTCAGCTTGGTGAGCTGCTGACGGTGACCCTTCAGACGACGATAGCGCTTGCGCTTGTGGAACTTGAAGACCAGCTGCTTCTCGCCCTTGAACTGCTCAACGATCTGAGCGGTAACCTTGGCCTTGGCCAGCTTGTCGGGATCGGTGACGATCTTCTTACCATCGTTGAGGAAGATAACCGGCAGGGTGACCTTGTCGCCCTCATTGCCCTCGATCTTCTCGACGGTGATGACATCGTCGGTGGCGACCTTGTACTGCTTGCCGCCCGTGTTAACGATTGCGTACATGTTTACTTGCCCTTCATGCATCAGTTAGTGCAACAGCCGAATATAGTAGCAGGCGAAAATACCCCCGTCAACGAGTATGTGGAGCAAATCCACAAGTTCGCACAGGTATGGGGCTGACGAGTCGGCCCTCGTCGTCCTCGCATGCTTGATTCTGACGCTCGACATCGTAGGAGCAGATGGTCACGAGGTCTTGCATACCGGTGGAAACAATAGGTGCATCCACGCCCGGGGTCAAGCCCTGCAACAAAACATCAGCCGCAGAAAGCAAAATTTCCGGACGCATGGAGCCCTCGTTGTCGGCATGGGTGTCGAGCATGAGCACCAAATGGTCCGGGCGCTCCCCCGCCGTGAGCTCATAGCCAACGAGCGTGTGATCCAAATCCAAGCGCTTGCTCTTTTTTCCGCGCGCGTAGTCGATGCCATGGCCCGCGCGCAGCGTGTCGATCGCACGATGCACCTCGTCGGCGCTTACGGGCGCCTCGGGGTCCAGATGCAGGTCGATGCGATACGACAGGCGCGTGAGCTGCGCCGTCAACGCCGGCGTGCGCACGTCGATGTACGCCGCCTCGATGGGCGCCAGATCGGCCGGAGACGCCGCAGCCAGGCGCCCAAACGCCTCGTCGAGCGCCACGAACTCGGTCATAAACAGGTCATACCACTCACATGTCGACGACGTACCCACCGGTAGCGCCGAAGAGAAGCCCACGCGCATGTGCGGAGAGAAGCCCTGCGTGACGGCATAGGGAAGTCCCGCACGGCGCACGATGCGCTCAATGGTATGGATCACTTCGAGATGGCCCAGGTACTTAAGGCGATCGCGCTTGCCATAGCGAACACGAAGCCTAAAGAGCGAGGGGTTGTCGGTCAGGCGCTCACTCATGCGCGATCACCCATCAATACATTCTTGGCGTGGAGCGTGGGGCAGATCCCGCAGCCGGTGCACGACGTGCGGGTGCAGTCGGGAGTCGTGACGCCCTCGAGCGAGCGACGGTACTCGCGCTCGAGAAAGCCGCGTGTGCAGCCGGGGCTCACGTGCTCCCACGGCAGGCGCCAGTCCAACTCGTAGGGCAGGTGCACGAGCTCATTGAGGTCGATGCCGTTTTTGGCAGCAGCCTCCTTCCAGTTATCGAGCGAGAAATGCTCTACCCAGGCGTCAAAGCGAGAGCCCGAGCGCCAAGCATCGATGATGACGGGCGTCATGTCACGACCGGCGCGGGACAGTGCGGCCTCGATGAGCGAGGTCTCGGCATCGTGGTAATGCACGCGGACGGCACGGTTGCGAACGCTCGTGATAAGCAACTTCTGGCGACGCTTGACGTCGTCGTAGTCGAGCTGCGGGCACCACTGGAACGGCGTGGCAGCCTTGGGGATAAAGACCGAAACCGAGATGGAAACCGAGATCGAGCCGCGACGAGCCTTGGGCACCACGGAACGACCGAGCTCCAGCACGTGATCGGCCAGATTGGCGATGGCCACAATGTCCTCGTCGCGCTCGCCGGGAAGGCCCATCATAAAGTAGAGCTTCATGCGGTTCCAGCCGGCCTCGAAGGCCGCCTTGGCCGCACGGTCCAGGTCCTCCTCGGTCACGTTCTTGTTAATGATGTCGCGCATGCGCTGGCTGCCGGCCTCGGGCGCGAACGTCAGGCCACCTTTCTTTTCGCCGGCGACCGACTCGGCCATATCCACGCCAAACGAATCCAGGCGCTGCGACGGAATAGACACGCGAATACCCGTATCCTCCAGGCGACGGTTGAGCCTGCCGAGCACGTCGCGAATGCAGGAGTGGTCGGTCGTGGAGAGCGAGGTCAGCGACACCTCGTCATAGCCGGTCTTTTCCAGACCCTGAATCACCGACGAGACGATCTGGTCGGCCGAGCGCTCGCGCACCGGGCGATACGTCATACCGGCTTGGCAAAAACGACAGCCGCGGGCGCAGCCGCGCAGGATCTCGATAGACAGGCGGTCGTGGACCAGCTGCGCATAGGGTACACACGACTGCGACAGCGGATTCGTGGCGCTAAAATCCTCGACGACGCGCTTGTAGACCACGGTCGGCGCATCCTTGCCCTCACGCGGCACGGTGTAGCCATGCGGCGAGCAGGGCTCGTCGTGACGAACCTCATAGAGCGACGGCACGTAGTTGCCGGCAATGGATGCAAGCTGCTCGACAATCTGCGCGCGCGGGACCCCTTCGTCACGCAGGCGGCGATGCAGCTGGCAGGTCTCGAGCAGCGATTCCTCGCCCTCGCCGATGAGGATAACATCGAAGAAGGCCGCGTACGGCTCGGGGTTGTACACCGAGGGACCGCCGGCGATGATGATGGGGTCGTCTTCACCTCGGTCGGCCGCTAACAGTGGAATGCCAGCGAGGTCGAGAGCCTCGAGGAAGTTCGTCACCGCCATCTCGTGCGGCACATGCAGACCGACAATATCAAACGAAGCGACCGGCGCTGCACCCTCGAGCGAGAGCAGCGGAATGCCCGCCTCGCGCATAGCGTCGCCCATATCGGGCCACGGCACATAGCCGCGCTCGCAGGAGATGCCCTCGGCCTGGTTAAGGATGTTGTAGAGGATGGCGATGCCCTGGTTGGGCAGACCGACCTCGTACACATCCGGGTAGATCAGGCAGCAACGGTAGTCGGCATCGGCCTTGGAAAGCGTGCCCCACTCGTGATCGATATAGCGGCTCGGTTTCTCGACCTTGGCGAGCAGCGGCTCAATTAAATGAAAACAGTCTTGGTATGCAACGCGCAACGGAAAACCCCTAAGCTGCGAGATCGGATGCGTCCTGGTAGGACGCCATAGGACGGGTAGCGCCCGCGACCGTGGTCACCAGATCGCGAACGCGGGAGAACGTGACAGTGACCACCTCGTTGGCACGGCTGTAGTCGACATCGCGCTCGTAGAGCGAAACGAGCGCACGGCCCATGCCATAGGTGCCCGCGGCGGCAGTGAGCGCCTTGACGGCAAACCCAATATGTGGCGTCTGCTTGACGAGCGCGCGGGTGACCGCGCGGATCACAAGACCGCCGGCAAGCACGCCGGCGACCTCGTAGCCGCGCTCAGGCTTAATGCCGCGTCCAAAAACGGCAGCGAGCTCAAAGAGCATGCCCACCTGCGCCAGCGCCATAACAGGATAATCGGCGCCCGGCAAAAACGCCAGCGCACCGGTCGCCATATTGGTGAGCGCGCACGAGGTGATGATACGATTGGCCGCCGCGATGCGCATGAAGGCAAAGTTCGCCGCAAAGGCCGTTTCCTTGTCGGTGCGATCGAGAATCCAGCGGGCAAGCGTCTCGAGCAGATACGTCTTATCGGTTGCCGCTACCATGCCGAGCATGGGCGTGGACTCCTCGATAAACGGCACCTCCACAGCAGACTCGGCAAGCACGCACACGGGCGCACCGGCGATCACGAGCTCCTGCACGGCACTCTCCAAGCGGTCGGAACCACACGAGAGCACCAGTACCACATCGGTATCGGTCTTTGGAGCAATTCGCTCCTCCCCCAGACGCTCGACGCGCACAATGCCCGAGGTCGTCTGCGGCACAAAGGCGTCACGCACCGTCTCGGCCAGAAAGCGCGAGGCGGACGAATCCAGATAGACCGAGACGCGCACCGGCGTATCGGAATCCTTCTTAACGGACGCGCCCATCTTAAAAGCGCGGGTCAGCTTATCTACGGGAATTTTCATAGCAAACCCCTCCAGCGGTTACGCGGCGCCCGAACGATGCCGCCATATGGATTGTACGATACCCACCGTCAGCAGCTGAATCATCATCGAAGACGAACCGAAGCTAATAAACGGTAGCGGAATACCGGTAATCGGCATCATGCCGATGCACATGCCGATGTTTTCGAAAGTCTGAAACGCCCACATGCCAACGATGCCCACACACGAAAGACGCAAAAACAGCGACTCACACTTAAAGGCGACGCGAATCGTCGAAAAGATCAGCAGCACGTAGAGGCACAGGAGCAAAAAGGAACCGCAAAAGCCAAAGGTCTCGGACAGGAAGGCGAAGACGAAGTCGGTGTGGAACTCAGGCAGAAAGCCGCCGGCCGACTGCGTCGCATGGCCCAAACCCTTACCAAAGAAGCCGCCCGAGCCAACGGCGATAAGCGACTGCTGCAGGTTGTAGGCATCGTCCGAATCGGCATTATCGGGGTCGATAAAGACCGTCAGACGGTTCATCTGATACTGCTTGATGAGCACATCGTGGCCGAGCAACGAATCAAAAACCGAATCGAGCGCCAGAACGAGGGCCACCAGGCCCACGAGCAGGGCCAGGGTCGACAGCACCCATTCGCGGCGTGCGCCGCTCATACAAATGACGATGGCGCCCGAAACCAACACAACCAGGCCCGAGCCCAGGTCGCCCATGGCAACGACGGCCAAAAACGGAATGGACAGCATGCCGCAGAGCTTGACGTAGTCGCGAACGGTATCGATACGACCGTTATACTGCGAGCCAAGCGTAGCAATAAAGAAGATGGTGATGAGCTTGGCAAGCTCAACCGGCTGGAACGTCAAACCGATACCGGGAATCTTGATCCAGCCCGTCATGCCCAGACCGCCCGTATAGGACAGGCCCGGAATCTTGGGCGAGAAGATCACGATCAGGTCGATGACGAGCAACGCCGTCGAGAAATTGGAAATACCGCGCAGGTCGGTACGCCAGACCAACACCGCCAGCACCGCTCCGATGCCGATTCCCAGCAGATGGCGTGAGAACGAAGCATCGGCCTTAAACTGCGAAGCCGACCAGATGATGATGGCACCGTAGGCGACGAGCGCCACAGTGGCCACGAGCACACCGATATGCACCTTTTGGCGAAACGTGCCGCGCGAGGCCGAAAGTTGCTTGTTGACGCGGTCCAGGCTGCTGCGAGAGCCGGTCTTGGTTGAACGGAACAGATCCGCCGGAGAAAAATCCATCGCAACCTCCTATCGAACCGAAGAATCGCCCGAGGCCGAAGAGGTATCGGGCTCGTCATAAATCACGCCGAGCACGTCGCGCACGACATGCATCGCGGTATCTGAGCCGCCGCCGCCCTGCTCCAGGACGGTAGCGATGACATACTTGGGATCATCGGCCGGTGCATAGGCGCAGAACCACGCGTATTCGTCCTCGCCACTTTTCTCGCCCGTGCCCGACTTGCCGTATACCTGCGGCGTCAGGGTGCCAAAGTGAGCCGCCAGGGACGTCGATGCCGTGTAAATCACGTCATGCATGCCGTTGCGAACAAGAGCCAAATCCGAATCACTGTTGATCTTGGCCTCCAGGCGCTTCTTCTTGCCCTTGCCGTTGTACTTATAGGCATCACCGTCGCCATCGCGCGACACGGCAGACAAAAACACGTGAGGCACGTACTGTTTGCCGCCGTTGGCAAGACCCATATAGGCGCACGCCATCTGCAGGGGCGTCACCAGGATGTCGCCCTGGCCGATAGCAATGTTAGTCATATCGCCGGCATTCCACTTGCGGTCCTCGGCAGATGCGTCGGTGAAGTACGACTCTTTCCACTCGGCATCGGGAATACGGCCCGTGCCCTCACTCGGCAGATCGATACCGCAGGTCTTGCCTAGGCCCCAGCGACGAAAGACCTCCTGCAGGCCCTCGGAATGTTGCTCGTCATAAAAGAACGCCTTGCCCATGTCATAGAAGACGGGGTCGCACGAGTTGGCGATACCCGACTGCAGCGTCATGGTGCCGTGGCCAGACGTCAGCCAGCAGCGCTTGCCCCAAGCCTTGCCCAGGCCCGTCCAATAGCCCGTGCAGTTGGTTGTCTGCGTTGAAGTGTAGGTTCCAAACTCAAGACCGGCCAGTGCCGAGAGCGGCTTGATGGTCGAGGCCGACATGTACTGTCCGCTAATGGCGCGGTTGAGCAGCGGGTGCGAACCCTTGTCATCATTGAGCTCGGTCCACACGTCATTTGAGACACCACCGATAAAGACAGACGGATCGAACTTGGGCTGGCTCGCCATGCCCAGGATCTCGCCATTGTTGGGATCGAGACACACCACGGCGCCGTTGCCGGCATTACTGTAACCAGTGGTCTTGGCAAGCTCGATAGCGCTCGCCAGCGCCGTCTCACAGGCCTGTTGGATCTTAAGGTCGAGCGTGAGCTTAATGTCGGAGCCGGCCTTCGCGGGCACGGCACCGGCCTGACCGGTCACATTGCCCGAGGCATCGACCTTGACGGTCTGCTCGCCACGAATACCCTGCAGCAGGTTTTCGTAGTAGCTCTCAACGCCCGCCTGGCCCACGATATCGCCCGACTGGTACGTAATCTTGCCAGCAGAAGCATCATCATCGCCAGAGGTTTTCTTATTCTGAGCCTCGAGCTGCTCGGAGGTAATGGTGCCGGTATAGCCCAAGATATGGCATGCCGTCTCGCCATATGGATACTGGCGCTCGGTACGCTCGGCAATCTTGACGCCCGGGAACTCGCCGGCATGCTCCTGAATATAGGCAACCGTGGAACGACGGACGTCCGTCGCGATGGTATGCAGGCTCTGAGCGCCCTCTGTATTGTCCTGAATATTGCGAAGGACCGCCACGTAAGGCATTCCAAGCACGTTGGCAAGATGGCGAACCAGAACCTCATCCTCGGCAAGGTCGCGGTAGGCCACGACAGCAAGTGAGGGACGGTTCTGGACAAGCGCCACGCCGTTGCGGTCGAGGATGCGGCCGCGCACAGCGGGTGTGGTAACGGTGCGAGTCTGATTACTATTGGCCTGCTTCTCGTAATAGTCCGACGAGACCATCTGCATGCCCCACAGCTTGACGGCAAGTGCCGCAAACATCGCGCCCACACCCGTGGTGAGGATGGAAAAGCGGCCCTTAAAAGCGGTCGCCGCGGTATTGCCCTCGCCCTCGGTGGCGCGCGGGGCCGTTCCATGCTGCGTATCGTAGGTAAAACGGGAATCGCCACGACGCATGATGACCAGCGCGACCACGATGGCCACAACCAGCACGATACCGGCGATAATAACCGTCAACTGGGAAGACATCTACGAGCCTCCCCTATTTGAGCTTGCGGGTCTTGGGCTTAAAGCGCATACCCGTCTGGCGTCCGCCACGTGCGGAGAATCCATAGCCGGACTGCGGCACGACGCCGGACATCAAAAACGGAATGGCAACCAGACCCGTCAGAATCGAGGACGGCAGCGCATGGCCGAAGATCGCCACGACAAAGCTCGTCTCCAAACCCATAAACAGCAAGATGATGCTGTAGATCACATTAATGACGAGCGCGAAGGCGCCCACCGTGACGCCGCGCGCACTCGGGGTACCGCCCGTCTGACCGACGGCGCTGTGCACCAGGGCAAAAGAACCCACGGTCAGCAGGAGCGACATAACGCCCACCGGCACGGCAGCGGACAGGTCATAGAACAAGCCGCTGCAAAAACCGCACACGATGGCACGGGTCGGGTCGCCCGAGAACACGCTTAGGCACACCAGGATAATCATGAAGTTGACGCGACCGCCCGCAATGGAGATCTGCGGTGCCAGGCCTGCCTGCAGCAGCACGCACACGATGGCGGCGATCACAAACGTGCGGGAGCTCATCCCCTGCTCGTGTAGATCCATGGACATGCCCCCTATTCGCTCGAGCCGGAATCGGTCGTTTCGGACGTGTCGGAACTGTCATCCGAGCTCTCGTCCTTCGTCTTGGTCGCAGCGTCGCGCGACGTTCCCTGCGGCGTGCTGTTGGCCGTGCTCACGTCCTCATCCGAGGCCGACTGTTCGTCGGTCAGCGAGGTAATGACCAGCACTTCCTCGTTGTTCTCGGCCGTCGTCTGGGCGCGCACCACAATGGTGTAGTACACATCGTTTGCCGACTTCTCAACCGACGAGACGGTGCCGAGCGGTAGACCCTTGGGGAATACACCGCCAATGCCCGAGGTCACGATGATGTCGCCAACCTTAACATCGGAGTCGACGCTCACGTACTCAAGACGCAGCGTGCCGTCAGCCTGACCCTGCAGCATGCCCTGGGCGCGCGTGTCCTGCACCATGGCGGACACACCCGAGTTCTCGTCGCCAATCAGGCGCACGGTCGACGTTTTGGCCGAAACCTCGATGATCTGGCCGATAACACCGGCCGAACTCGTCACGGGCATGTTGATGGTAAGCCCATCGGCAGAACCCTTGTCGATGGTGACGGTCGAGGTCCAGGCATCGCCCGAGGCGCCAACGATACGAGCTGCGGTCGATTTGAGGTTGTAGGTCGACTGCAGGCCGACCAGCCCCTCCAGACGCTCGGCGGTCTTTTGAGCCTCGGAGAGCTCAGCAACCTTAGAGGTCAGCTCCTCGTTTTGCTTCTTAAGCTCGTCAAGCGTGTCCTGCGACGCCGTAAGGTTAGAGAACACGTTGCCGATCGCATTGAAGGGGGCCGCCACAGCCGAGCCCACAAAGCGCACCGGCGAGGTAATCGTCGTCACGCCCGAACGCACGGCATGAATCGGTCCTGCCTCGCCCTCGCGGATGTAAAACGTGAGCAGCAACACCGAAATCAGGCTGAAAACAATCAACGGGCGCATACCCGTTGATTGTCGCTTGGTATTCAGATTTGTGGAGAAACCCGAAGATCGTGCCAAATGGAATCCACCTTTTGGAAATTAAGCATTGGTCTGGACGAAGCCGCCATCAAACGCATTGGCCTCGAGCACGCGGGCACAGCCGTTAACGACGTTATCGAGCGCCGTGGGGCTGACGTTGACCGAAACACCGGTCTCATCGCGCAGGCGCACGTCGAGACCGCGCAGCAGCGCGCCGCCACCAGTCAGCAAAATACCGTAGTACATAAGGTCCGAGGCAAGATCGGGAGGCGTAGCGTCGAGTGCGTCCTTGACGGCCTTGGCCATCTCGTCGAGCGGCTTGTTGAGCGCGCGACGAATCTCCTCGCTCTCGATGCGCACGGTCTTGGGCAGACCGGTGATCACGTCGCGGCCGTTGACCTCGACGTCGAGCTCGTCCTTGAGCGGCACGGCGGAGCCGACCTTGATCTTGATGTCCTCTGCCGTACGCTCGCCGATGGCCAAGTTGTAGGCATCACGAACGTGCGTGAGGATGGCCTGATCGAACTCGTCGCCGGCAATACGGATGGACTGCGAGACGACGATGCCACCCATAGCGATAACGGCAACCTCGGTGGTACCGCCACCGATGTCGATGACCATGGAGCCGGTGGGTTCCTCGACGGGCAGATCGGCGCCGATAGCGGCGGCCATAGGCTCTTCGATCAGATAGGCCTGGCGAGCGCCGGCCTGGATCGTGGCCTCAAAGACGGCACGCTTCTCGACCGACGTGACGCCGGAGGGAACGCAGACGACAACGCGCGGACGCGGGGTCCACGGATAGCGCTTCTCGGAAGCCTTGTCGATAAAGTAGCGAAGCATGGCTTCGGTAACATCGAAGTCGGCGATGACGCCGTCCTTCAGGGGACGAACGGCCACGATGTTGCCGGGCGTACGGCCAAGCATGCGCTTTGCCTCGATACCGACCGCCAGGATGCGCTCGTCGTTCTTGTCGATGGCGACGACGGAGGGCTCACGAATGACGATGCCCTTGCCGCGCACGGAGACAAGCGTATTTGCGGTGCCGAGGTCGATGGCAAGATCGCCCGCATAGCTACCGAAGAACATATCCATCAAAGAAAACAACGCAACTCCTGATGTGTTGGATGATTGCTGGAAAACTACTAGCTCATCATACTAGCGCAAGCCCGGCACCTCACTTGCGGTGAAGCGCCGGGCAAAGCTAAATCCCATAAGGTCACTACTGGTTGTCAGCAGCCGAGAAATCCATATCGAGCGAGGAAACGGCCCAGCCGATATGGTTGTCGGAGCGCACGAATTTGACGGTGTACTCCTGCTCGCCGCCCTTGGACAGCGATGCCTTCACCTTAGCGGTCGTCTCGGTCATGGACTGATCCATGCCCTCGACGGACACGGTGGCGCCCTGCGGAATCGAAGAGATGATCATCGACTTGGCGTCCTCGGACAGACTCGAGGCCAGGTAAGACTCGGCCTTTGCGGTGTCACCGTCCCCGGCAGCCTGGAACAGATCGGAAACGACAGACTCCTGAGACGGGAAGCCAAAGCCGCGCGTGTAGGCAAAGCCCAGACCGCCCGCGGCGATCAAAATGAGCAGAAGCAGCACGATGAAGACTTTGAGACCCGTGTGGCGATGGCGACGACGGACCTTGGCCTGCTTACGATCCTGACGGTCCTGCTGGACCATCTCGGACTCGGACAGCGTAAAGAAGCCGGTGTCCGAGGGATCGGGCATAAACTGACCGGTCGCGCCCGTAGGATCGAGCGGATCGACGGCAGGAGCGTCCATCGCGGGCGCCGGAGCCGTGGCCATAGCCGTCTGGGCAGACAGCGCGGCAAGCGAATCGTGCACGCGGGCAAGCTCATCGGCCTGCTCGGAGGTGAGCTGGTAGATGCCATCTGCAGTAGCGGCGTTAAAGGCGTCGAGTGCGTCGGAGGGACGGCCGGCGGCAGAAAGCGCCTGACCCATGCCGGCGTTGAGCGCACGCGTGTCGTCGCGGGGGCCGGCAAAGTCGATAGCCGTGCGGTAGGTCTCCACGGCATCCGCCGGACGGCCGAGCTTAATGAAGCAACGACCAAGCTCGCCCAGTGCGGCGGCAGGAGCCGGATTGGCGCCGTCGATGGCAGCCTGACGGAAGGCAGTACCCGCGTTGGCATAGTCGCCCGACTGGAACAGCGCGTTACCCAGGCCCAGATAGGCCTTGAACGGCGTGGCATAGGAAGCATCCTGCGTAGCAGCAGAGAACGCCTGGGCGGCCGTCGTGTAGTCGCCCACGGCGGCGAGTGCCTTGCCGCGGTTGGTGAGCAGCGCGCCGCGCTTGCCGTAGGTGCCGTCATTGAGGGCAGCGGCGTAGGCCTCGGCGGCCTCGGCATACATGCCCAGGTGCATCAAGGCGTTGCCACGAAGGTGATCGGCCTCGCCCATAATCTCATCGGGAGTTTTTGCCGCCCCAAGCATCTGGGCTGCAGCGGAAAAATCACCCGCGCGGTAAGCGGCGCGGCCCTGTTGGATCAGCTGGCTATTCAAGGAAGTCCCCTTTACTCGTGAACGATCTCGACATGGACGATCTCGTCGCCGGCACGCAGCTGCGAAATCACATCGAGACCCTCGACCGTGGTACCAAAGACGGTGTAACCGGAATCGAGGTTATGCTGGGCACCCAGGCAGAAGTAGAACTGCGAACCCGCGGAATCGGGGTCCATGGAGCGTGCCATGGCAAGGGCACCATCGACATGGCTGTTGCGCGGATTGGTGGCAAACTCGCCCTTGATGCAGTAGCCGGGACCACCGGTACCGGGCATGCCGTCAGGGCCCTCAAGACCGGCAGCGACGTCGGCGCCGGACATATCGCGGGTATTGGGGTCGCCGCCCTGAATGACAAAGCCGGGCACATAGCGATGGAACTTAAGGCCATCATAGAAACCCATCGTGGAAAGCTCGCAGAAGTTCGCGACATGAATGGGAGCGCCCTCACCGTCAAACTTGACCTTGATGGTACCCTTCGACGTCTCGATAACGGCGCACTCGTCGCCGGCAAGCTGATACTCGGGCGTGTAGAGCTCTTTCTTAAAACCAAACATGTGGTTCCTTCCTCGTGCGTTTAAAGCATATTTGTACGAATTGTAGCAATAAGCATGCGCTTACATCAATTGCGCACGTAGGTTATGCCGACTATGGCGAACTAATTTTAGGAACGCTGCTGCGGCTTCCAGGAGCCCACATTGGCGTCGTACTGGTTCAGCGCGCTGTTGCCGCCCTGCGCGATGGGCGCCAGGATCTCGCTTTGGTGGGAACTCATCGACTCACCATCAGGAATGGCCAGCGAGATATCCCAGCTCTGGCAGATCACGTCGACACGCTCGTACATCCACTCGGCAAGCTGCTTTAAGTGGGCGATGTCGTCCGCATAGACCGTATCGTCCTGATACTTAAGGTTGTTAAGCTCATCTTGCGTCTTTTTGATCTGGTCGCGCAGGGCGTAGGCACTCTGCGACAGCTCCTGGCGGGTGGACAGCGGCGTTCGGAGATAGCCGTTGTTAAAGGAATCGATGACCTCGCCGATCTGGTCCTCATCACCGTAGGACACGATGGTCTGATACAGACCGTCGAGTCTGGTATAGAGCTGATCATCGGTGAGCACGGTTTCTTCCTGGACCACCTCGGCAGAATCGTCCTGCTTGGTATCGTCCTCAGTCGCCTCGCCCTTTTGGCGCGTGGGGAAGGTCGTCTGCGCAGCCTGGCCAAACTGGTCGTAGAAGGCAGGCATGACACCCATGGGATCGGCCGTCACGAACCAATAGGCACCGCCGCAAACGACGGCAAGGACCGCGATGACGATGAGCGGCTTGGGGATATGACGCTTGTGCTTGTGATAGGCGTCCTCGTCGGGATGCACCTTGCGCTTGGGTTTTTGAGCATCGTCATGCAGGGAAACGGGCGTGGGAATATCGACCTTGGGGATACCGAAATCCTTATCGAAAGCCGGCAGCACGCAGGTCTCGTTAGGATCGGCGGCGTCCGAAAGAACCGCGGCAGCCGAGGCGGGCGCATGAGGCACCTCGGTATCGATCTGCTCTTGCGTTAGGCGCGGAAAGCCCGCCGTGCGGCCCGCTGCCAGGTCGGATGCGGCCGCGTCCTCGGAGAGGATACCCGGAGCAGGGCGTCCGCATTTTGGGCACGTGCGATCATGCGGAGAAAGACGGGCACCGCAGCCCTCACAGAACACGAACTCGGTGTGCTCGGGACCATCGCCCGGACCCACATAGGCGTTGCAGTAGGGGCAGAACGAGGCGCCGTCCTCGATAGTCTTAAGGCAATGCGGGCAGATCACGGCATCCTCTTTTCGAAGCAATTCAAACAATCGAGGTTAGAGCATAACATCGCCACGGCCCCACAGGAGCAAGGCACCAATTCAACATCGCAGGGTAGCTAATTTGGGACGGGGCTTTTTTAGCTGCCCTGGCCGTCAATCGACCAAACCGATCGCGTTGTCAGCCAGGGCAGCTAAAAAAGCCCCGTCCCAAATTAGCTACCCTGTGAGGTGTGGTTACTTCTTCTTTTTGCTTGGCATCGAGACTTTGATGCCTTGGGCGGACTTGGTCACACGAGAGCGCTTAGCTCCGGTACTCTTCTTTTTCTTGGGCTGGGCCTGGGCCACGCCCTCGAGTGCGCGGGCCTCGGCCTCGCGAGCGGTGCGATCTTCGCGGCGCTGCGCCATGTCGGCGGCGACGCGCTTGGCAAAACGTTCGGCCGTCGAGCCCGTCGAGCTCACCTTGCCGCCACCGCGACCCAGGCGGACGCGCACACCGCGGCCAAAACCAGTTGCGGCATGACGACGACGCGGCTTGAGCGAATCCATCATCGTGGCGAGCTTAAAGAACACCGAGCAGGTAAAGACCACGATAACAGCCAAGATAACCATCTGGCCCATCGACAGGTTGGCAATAGACAGCAGCTCCGGGAATCCGATAACGCCCACCAGGATGCCGGCGACTACAAACACAAAGAGCACCACACGTAAGGGCGTGAGAGGCTGCGAGATGCGCCAGATTAGGCTGACGCTCGCCGCGCACGACGTAAGCAGGCACATCGTAGACAGCGTGAGCTGGCTAAAGCCAAACACGCGCGCCACAAAGATATCGAGCGCCGCAGCCAAAATGACCGCAATCGACGCCGGCAGTGCACGCTTGAGTACGTTGCTCAAAAACGCACCCTTCACACGAGCATTGTTGGGCTCCAGGCCCAACACAAAGCCCGGCGCGCCGATGCAGAAGAAGTTAATGAGCGTCATCTGGATGGGCTCGAAGGGGTACGGCGGCAGCGCGATACACAGCGCCGCCAGGCCCATCGAGAACAGCGTCTTGGTCAGGAACAGTGAGGCCGAACGCTGCAGGTTGTTGATGGAGCGACGGCCCTCGGCCACCACGGCGGGCATCGAGGCAAAATCGTTGTCGACGAGTACGATCTCGGCCACGTTGCGCGCGGCATCGGAGCCGGCCGCCATGGCGACGGAGCAGTCGGCCTCCTTGAGCGCCAGCACGTCGTTGACGCCGTCGCCCGTCATGGCCACGGTGTGCTCGCGGCGCTTGAGCGCCTGCACGAGCTCGCGCTTCTGCTGCGGGGTCACACGACCAAAGACATGGTAGCGGTCCACTGCGGCATCGAGCTTGGCCGGCGTATCGAGCGTCGTGGCGTCCACATAAGCGTCCGCCCCCGGCACGCCCACCACGCGCGCGATCGACGACACCGTACGTGGGTCGTCGCCGCTGATCACGTTGAGGGTCACGCCCTGCTCGTTAAAGTAGCCGATGGTCTCGGCCGCCGAGGTACGAATCTCGTCGCGGATGGTCACAAATCCCACGGGCTCGGCCTCGCCCACCATATCCCCATCGGGCGTAAAGCCGTCCACGCGCGCCACCACGAGCACGCGGCAGGTATCGGCAAGCTCGGCGACACGGTTCTCGACCTGGGCAAACGCACGATCAGAGAGCACAAATTGCGCGGCGCCCATTACGTAGGAGCCCTGCGCAAAAGAAGCGCCGCTCCATTTTTTAGACGACGAGAATGGAATGACCGACAGCGGCTCGGACACCTCGACCGGGCGATCGGCGTAATAGTTGAGCAGCGCCTGGCAGGTCTCGTTGGCATCGGCCGAAGTCGCACGTGCCACGTTAGCCAGCGCAAAATCGAGCACTGTGGTATCGACGGGAACAGCCGCCTCGTCCGAGTCCACGCCAAAGCCAACACCCTCAACAGGCAGCGGATACGTGCCCTCGACCTCCATACGGCCCGACGTGATGGTGCCCGTCTTGTCCAGGCACAGCACGTCAACGCGAGCGAGCGTCTCGATGCAGTAGAGCTGCTGTGCCAGCACCTTGCGGCGGGCCAGGCGCACCGTGGCGATGGCGAGCACCGACGAGGTCAGCAGCACCAGGCCTTGCGGGATCATGCCCAGCAGGGCACCCACCGTGGACAGCAGCGCCGACGAAGGCACATGACCAGCCAACAGCTCGGAGAAGCACCACGAAAGCGCGCTATCGCCCGGGGTTCCCGCGGCATCCCACAGCTCGCTCACACTCGAGGCAAACAACGCCAAACCGAGCGGGATCATGATGATGCTCGCAAAGCGCACGATGGCGTTAAGCGCGTTCATGATCTTGGAATTGACCTTTTTGACGTATTTGGCCTCGTTATTGATCTTAGCCACGTAGTTGTCGGCGCCGACATGGATCACGCGAGCGCGCAGCAGGCCCGAGTCGATAAAACTGCCGCTCATGAGCTCGGAACCGGGCTGTTTCTTAATAAGGTCGCTCTCGCCCGTCAGCAGGCTCTCGTTCACGAGCGCTTCGCCGGAAACCACCACGGCGTCAGCGGGAATCTGGTCGCCGCGCCCCAGGCGGATGATGTCGTCGAGCACGATCTGGTCCAAGTCGAGCTCCACCTCGGCACCGTCGCGCACCGCGATGGCCTTCTTAGAGGTCAGCAGCGTGAGCTTATCGACCATCTTCTTGGACCGCATGGATTGAATGACGCCAATAGCGGTATTGAGGAACACCACAAACAGGAACGTCAGGTTCTTAAACGAACCGGTCAAAATGACCAGGAACGCCAAGATCACGTTGATCAAATTGAACAGCGTGCAGAGGTTCTCGATGATGAGCTCTTTGACCGACTTGGTCTTGAGCTCCATGTTGCGGTTGATCTTACCGGCGGCGATGCGCTCCTCGACCTCGGCGGTTGAGAGTCCGCGCTCGATATCCGTTGCTGCCATACCACGTCCCATCACGTCGCGTCGGTATAAGAAAACCGCCCGGACCATGCGAGGTTCGGACGGTCTTACGTTCGATGGTGCCCCATGTTGGATTCGAACCAACGGCCTTCTGCTCCGGAGGCAGACGCTCTAATCCCCTGAGCTAATAGGGCCAACGTTTGGCATTATACCCAAGTGCACCACGGGCTATCAAAATAAAAGAAAAAGCTTTGCAATTACGTGGGAGACGCGGCGCAACGGCCCGCTTTAGAAGGCAAAAGCGAGTCAGATAGTATAAACTCTCATGCACCATATATACACGGCTCGCGATGCGGGCCGTTTTTGCAAGGATTATCCATCGAGGTGAGAGGCACACCATGATTGCAATTTTAAAGCAGAGCGCCAGCGACGAGGCCGTCGGCCATATCGTCAGCTGGATTGAGAAAAAGGGCCTGAAGACCGATGTCTCGCGCGGCGAGAATGAAACGATTATCGGCCTGGTGGGCGATACGACCAAGATCGACCCGTTCCTGCTCGAGTCCATGGATGTCGTCGAGCGCGTGCAGCGCGTCTCCGAGCCTTTTAAGCGTGCCAACCGCAAATTCCACCCCGAGGATTCCGTCATCGACTGCGGCCACGGCGTCAAGATCGGCGGCGATCAGTTCCAGGTCATCGCCGGCCCGTGCTCCGTCGAGGGCGAGAACCTCATCCGCATCGCACGCCGCGTGAAGGCCGCCGGCGCCACGATGCTACGCGGTGGCGCCTACAAGCCCCGCACCTCCCCCTACGCCTACCAGGGCATGGGTCCCGCCGGCCTCGATCTGCTGTGCGAGGCGTCTGCCGAGCTCGACATGCCGATCGTCACCGAGATCATGGACCCGCGCGACGTGCAGGTCTTCTTGGACAAGAAGATTGACGTCATGCAGATCGGCGCCCGCAACGCCCAGAACTTCCCCCTGCTCAAGGAGGTCGGCAAGACCAAGACCCCGATCCTGCTCAAGCGCGGCATGTCCGGCACGATCGATGAGCTGCTTATGGCCGCCGAGTACATCATGAGCGAGGGCAACGACAACGTCATCCTGTGCGAGCGCGGCATCCGCACCTTCGAGACCCGCACCCGTAACACCTTCGACCTCAACGCCGTGCCGGTGCTGCACCACCTGTCACACCTGCCTGTCGTTGCCGACCCCAGCCACGCCACCGGCTACACCCGCTACGTCGAGCCCATGGCGCTCGCTGCGACCGCCTGCGGTGCCAACGGCCTGGAGATCGAGGTCCACGACGAGCCGAGCCGCGCCTGGTCCGACGGCGCCCAGGCCCTCACCCCCGATCAATTCGACGACACCATGCGCCGCATCCGCGCCATCCGCGAGGTTGTCTGCCAAGAGACCATGGAGTAAACCATGGGTACGGTGAGAAACGCGCGCGTTAACCAGGGCGGCCCTAAGTGCGCTGGCATCGTCGGCCTTGGCCTCATCGGCGGCAGTTTTGCCCGCGGCTATGCGCAGGCGGGCGTCCGCGTGCTGGCCTGGGACCCCGATGACGATGTCATGACGGCCGCCAGCATGGGCACTGTCGCCGGAGAGCTCAACGACAAGACACTCGGCGAATGCGACATCATCGTCCTTGCCTGCTATCCCGAGGCATGCATCGAGTGGCTCGAGGCGCACGCCCAGGCGCTCGCCGACGCCACCGACACCGACGCCATCATGGGTCCCGTGGTGATCGACACCGTGGGCGTCAAGGGCATTGTGTGCGAGCGCGCCTTTGAGCTTGCCCGCGAGCACGGCTTTTACTTTGTGGGCGCGCACCCCATGGCGGGCACCCAGTTCTCGGGCTACGCTCACTCCTGTGCCGACCTGTTCCAGGGCGCGCCACTCGTGCTCGTGCCGCCCGCGGTGGACGATGCGCTCAAGCTGGAGCTTTTGGGCCAGGTGCGCGAGATGGTGCGCCCCTTGGGCTTTGGCAAGTTCAGCGTGACCAGCGCCGCAGAGCACGATCGCGTCATCGCCTTCACGAGCCAGCTTGCGCACGTGGTATCCAACGCATACGTCAAAAGCCCCACCGCCCAGGTCCACCACGGCTTTTCGGCCGGTAGCTACCGCGATCTCACCCGCGTGGCGCACCTCAACCCGCAAATGTGGTCCGAGCTCATGATCGACGACGCCGACGCACTCGCCTTCGAGATCGACCACCTGATCGAGTCGCTTGGCGCCTACAGCCGTGCGCTCAAGGACCGCGACCAGCGCTATCTGGAGAATCTCCTTGCCGAGGGCGACCGCATTAAGCGCGCGCTCGACGACGAGGCCTCCCACTAGACCACCTATCACGCCAGGTCGAAAGGACCGAAGCTTATGGCGATTACCATCGATATCGACACCGCACGCCCCTACCAGGTACATGTTGGCACGTTTTTGCTGGAGCAGGCGGGACCGCTCGTGCGCGCCACTGCCGGCGGCACCAAGGCCGTCATCGTGACGGACACCAACGTGGGCCCGCTCTACCAGATGCCCGTTAAGCAGAGCCTCGAATCCGCAGGCTACGAGGTAAGCATCTGCACCTTCGAGGCCGGCGAGGCCCGTAAGCGCGCCGAAACCTATGTTGCCATTTTGGAGTTTGTGGCCGAGCACGAGCTTTCGCGCTCCGACGTGATCGTGGCACTCGGCGGCGGCGTCGTGGGCGACGTGGCGGGCTTTGTGGCCGCCACCTACATGCGCGGCTGCAAGTTTGTGCAGATCCCGACGAGCCTGCTCGCCATGGTGGATTCGTCGGTGGGCGGCAAGACCGCCATCGACCTGGCTGCCGGCAAGAACTTGGCCGGCGCCTTTTGGCAGCCGAGCGTGGTTATCGCCGACGTGGGGTGCCTGGCCACCCTCACGCCCGAGCAGTTCGCCGACGGCTGCGGCGAGGTCGTCAAGCACGCCGTGATCGCCGACCCGGAGCTTTTCGCCGAGCTGGAGAAGACCCCGCTCACGCTGGAGCTGCTCAACCGCGATGTGGCCCGCGTAGCACTCATCATCGCCCGCAACATCGACATCAAGCGCGCCGTGGTCGTCGCCGACGAGCACGAAACCAACCAGCGCAAGCTGCTCAACTTTGGACACAGCGCCGGACACGCCGTCGAGGCCTGCGAGCACTTTGAGCTCGGACACGGCAACTGCGTGTCGATCGGCATGGGCATCATCACGCGCGCCGCGGCCCTGCACGGCGTTTGCGATGCTGCACTGCCCGGCCGTATTGAGGAGCTCTGCGCCCGCCACGGCCTCAAGACCCGCTGCGACCTCAATGCCGATACCGTCTTTGCCGAGGCGCTCCACGACAAGAAGCGCGCGGGCGACACCATCGACCTGGTGATTCCGCACGGCATTGGCCGCTGCAGCATCGACCGCACGCCGCTTTCCACTTTCCACGAACTCATTGCCGAGGGCCTCGGCCAGAAGGGAGACGCATCCGCATGCTAGCCCGCATCACCCCGTCCCCGCTTAAGGGCACCGTTCCCGCCATCGCGTCCAAGTCGATGGCGCACCGTCTCATCATCTGCGCTGCCCTTGCCAACGGAGAGACGCATGTGACCTGCAACACCACCTGCGCCGATATTGAGGCCACGGTCCGCTGCCTCACGGCGCTCGGCGCCCGCATCGAGACCGTCGAGGACGGCTTCCAGGTCCACCCCACCATGAAGAGCATTGAGTTCGGCCTGCTCAAGGCCCTTGCCGGCGGCACGCTCGACTGCGGCGAGAGCGGCTCCACGCTCCGCTTTATGCTGCCCGTCGCCTGCGCGCTGGGCGCAGAAGCAACTTTTGTGGGTCAGGGACGCTTGGGCGCACGCCCGCTGTCCCCGCTCTCGGACGAGATTATCGCCGCCGGCTGCGACCTACAGGGTCTGGGCGGTTTTCCGCTCAAGACAAGCGGACGCATGCGCCCGGGCACCTTTGTGCTGCCGGGCAACGTAAGCTCGCAGTACATCTCGGGCCTGCTGCTGGCAGCCCCGTTGCTCGCCCAGCCCTCCTGTGTGCAGGTGACTGGCCTCATTGAGAGCCGCCCCTACATCAACCTAACGATCCAGGCCATGAAGGCCTTTGGCGTTGAGGTCAACGTCGAGCGCATTCCGGCCAAGGACGGCCAGCCCGAGGTCACGAACTTCCGCGTGAGCAGCGGCTCGTACCGCACGCCCGGCAGCGTGGCCGTCGAGGGCGACTGGTCCAACGCTGCCTTTTGGCTGTGTGCCGGCGCTATCGGCACCGACCCCATCACCGTCGAGGGCGTGTCCCTGAGCTCCGCACAGGGCGACCGCAACGTGCTTGCCGCGCTTTCGCGCTTTGGCGCCCGCATCGTGCGCTCCACCAACGCCGCCACCGTGCAGTCCGACAAGCTCGCCGGCTTTGAGATGAGCGCCCACGACATTCCCGACCTGGTGCCCGTTATCTCGGCCGTGGCCTCGCTGGCACAGGGGCGCACCTTTATCCGCGATTGCGCCCGCCTACGTATCAAGGAATCCGACCGCCTGGCCACCACCACCCGCGAGCTCACCGCGCTGGGCGCGCAGGTGCGTATTGCCGGCGACGACCTCATCATCAAGGGCGTCGATGCCTTTACCGGCGGCGAGGTCGATTCGCACAACGACCACCGCATCGCCATGATGGCCGCCATCGCCGCAAGCCGTGCCACCGGCGAGGTCGTGATCCACGGCGCCGAGGCCGTCAACAAGTCCTATCCCGATTTCTTCGACCACTACCGCCTGCTTGGCGGCAAGGTCACGCTCGAGGAGGAATAGCATGTCCTCGACCTTTGGCAACGTCTTGCACTTAAGCATCTTCGGCCAGTCGCACTCCCCTGCTATCGGCTGCTCGCTCGATGGCATCCCGGCGGGCATCGCCGTGGACCAGGAGCAGCTGCAGGCCTTCCTCGACCGTCGCGCCCCCGGTCGCGACGAGACCGCGACCAAACGCCGCGAGGCCGACGCCGCCCACATCATCGCCGGTGTTGTCGATGGACATACCACCGGCGCGCCCATCGCAGCGATCATTGAGAACACCAACACGCGCTCCAAGGATTACTCCGAGCTGCGCCGCAAGCCCCGCCCCGGGCACGCAGACTTTCCGGCGCGTGTGAAGTACCACAACATGCACGACGTCGCCGGCGGCGGGCACTTCTCCGGCCGTCTGACAGCCCCTCTATGCATCGCCGGCGGCATCGCGCTGCAGGCACTCGAGGCCCGCGGCATTCGGGTGATGGCGCACGTAGCGCAGATCGGCGGTATCTCCGACCTGCCGATGGACGATATGGTCTATCGCGAGGCCGACCGCAAGGCGATCCTTACGAACGATCTGCCGTGCATTGACGCCGCCGCAGCCGGCCGCATGCGCGAGGAGATCCTAGCCGCGCGCAACGAACTCGACAGCATCGGTGGCATCGTGGAGTGCGGCATTTACGGGCTTCCCGCGGGCATCGGCGACCCCATGTTCGACGGCATCGAGAACCGCATCGCGCAAATCGCGTTTGGCATTCCCGCCGTAAAGGGCGTAGAGTTTGGCATGGGCTTTGCCGTGGCCGCCATGCGCGGCAGCGAGAACAACGATCCGTATCGCATCGATGCCGAGACCGGCGAGATCGAGGTCGAGTCCAATAACGCCGGCGGCATTCTGGGCGGCATCTCCACCGGTGCGCCCGTCATGTGGCGTATGGCCGTGAAGCCGACGCCCTCCATCGGTCGCGAGCAACAGACCGTAGACATGGACGCTATGGAAAATGCCGAGCTCTCGGTGCACGGCCGTCACGATCCCTGTATCGTCCCCCGAGCTGTCCCCGTAGCCGAGGCAGCCGCCGCCCTCGCCATCTGGGACGCCCTCCTAGAAGACGCCGGACAGCTTTAGTCCACCCACCCCAAGGGTAGTTAATTTGGGACGGGGCTATTTTAGCTACCCCCATATGCCAGTTAATATTTGCCCTGGCACCCATCGATTCGTCGACAGTCAAAGGGTAGCTAAAAAAGCCCCGTCCCAAATTAACTACCCCAGGCAACCATTCACGAAAGGGGTCCCTATGGACCTTGCTGACATCCGCCAGGCCATCGATGGCATCGACACCACGCTGCTCAACAGCTTTGTCGAGCGCATGGATATTGCCACCGAAGTCGCCAAATCCAAGATCGAGATGGGTAAGGCCGTCTTTGACCCCGCCCGCGAGCGCTCTAAACTCAATAACCTCGCCAGCCGCGCACCCGAGCGCTACGAGGCTCAGACCATCACCCTGTTCCGTCTCCTCATGAGCATGAGCAAGGCCGAGCAGCAGCGCTACATCAACGAGCTCAAGG
>CALGZY010000128.1 GCA_937934355.1 uncultured Collinsella sp.
CCAGGTTACGGGGTAGACCAGCAGCAGGTGCTCAAGCGACGGATCGAACGGCATAATCGCAAATACCCAGATCACCCTGAGCACGACGGTGCCAAAAATCGTGAGCAGCATGGGCTGCAAGCTCACGCCGGCGCCGCGGATGGAACCCGAGGCGTTCTCGATAATCGAGAAAATCGCATAGAACGGCGCAATGAAATGGAGGATGGTCGTGGTGTACGCCGAAATCGAAACATCGTCGACAAACAGGCGCGACAACGGACCCGAGAACACCAGCAGCACGGCAGACAGGCCACCAATGAGCATAAACGACAGCACGAGCGACGTATGGTAGCCCTTTCGCATGCGCTCGTAGTTGCGCGCGCCAAAGTTCTGTGCCGAGAACGTGGTAATCGACACGCCAAGCGCCTCGGTAACCATCCAGACAATGCCATCCAGGCGGCCCGAAAGACCCCAAGCCGTGGTGACATCGGCACCAAACGAGTTGACCGACACCTGAATCAAAACGTTGGAAATCGAATACGCAGCAGACTGAAAGCCAAGCGGCAGACCACACGAAATCATGCTCTTACAAATACCAGGATCAATGCCGAGTTTGGACAGTGAAAGCCGCCACGAACCCGGTGCGTGCATCATACGAATCACGATCATCGTGGCATTGGAGCAAATGGTCAGCGCCACCGCGATGCCGCAGCCCAGAGCCTCCATATGAAGTACGGCAACGAAGATGACATCCAGCACCGCATTAACAAGGCAGCCGGAAGCGATGATCACAGCGGGCCCGCGCGTGTCGCCCACGGCGCGCAGCAATGCCGTTCCCATATTGAGCAGCAGCGCCGCAACCATGGCGGCAAAATAGCAACGGGCATAGGCCGCGCCCTCGGCCAATAGTTCATGCGGCGTATTCATAAGCACCAGCATGGGCTCAACGAACACTATGCCAAGAATCGAGAAAGCGATACCGCCCACCAGCGCGAGCGTCATGGCTGTATGGACCGAACGACTCAGTCGCTCATCATCGTGCTGGCCAAAAAACTGGCCCGTTATGACCGCGCAGCCGGCACCGACGCCAACGCAAAAGCCAATGCAGAGCTCGGTGAGCACCATCGTGGCCTGAATGCCACCCAGCGCGAGCTTGCCGCCAAACTGACCGACGATATAGGTACCGATAAGCGTGTATGCCTGCTGAAAGAACGAACTAAAGAAGATGGGAACGCACAGCGACAGCAGCTGCTGCCAAATGACACCCTGCGTTACATCGATAGCCGTAGATTTCTTAGCCACACGCCCTCCCCGCTAGCGTACGCCAAACAACACATCAATAGTACGGCAAAGCCGCTTTCAGCTTAACACCGACCGAAGGCAGTCGAAACACCTCTGGCGGCAAAGCTCGAGAGCACCCCGCTAGTGATACAGCCCCGGCTGGTAGTGGTACTCGTTGCTCACATGCGGGCACAGCTGCCAAAAGGCGACAGCACTTGCCGCGGCCACGTTAAGCGAATCGACCCCGTGCGCCATCGGAATGCGCACGGCTCGGTCGCAGCCAGCAATGGTCTTGGCGCCTAAGCCAGCACCCTCGGTGCCCATAAAGATTGCCAGGCGGTCAATCTCCTGCAGCGCGGGATCGTCCAACGACACCGAATCATCCGTCAACGCCATCGCGGCACACGAAAAGCCGGCATCGTGCAGCGCCGCCAGCCCATCATGCGGCCATACGCGCGCCTCGCTGCCAATGCGTGTCCAGGGCACCTGGAACACCGTGCCCATGCTCACGCGGGCCGAGCGACGGTACAGCGGATCGCAGCACGTAGCGCTCACCAAAATGCCATCGACGTTCAGCGCAGCCGCCGAGCGGAAAATCGCGCCGACGTTGGTGTGGTCGACAATACCCTCGAGCACGCACACGCGCACCGGGCGCTCTCCCGCCGCCTCGACGACGCCGCCCAAGAACTCATCAACCGGAATCTGACGCGGGCGACGGAACGCCGCGAGCGCACCGCGCGTCACGTTAAAGCCCGTCAGCTGCTCCATAAGCTCCATCGAGGCCACGAACACGGGAACCGGGCCCGCGCCTTCGCGTACCGCCAGGCGCTCAAACAGCGGCATCATCTGGTCGAGCCAGCGTTCGCCCAAAAGAAAGCTCACCGGCTCGTATCCGGCGCGCACCGCGCGCTCGATAACCTTGGCACTCTCGGCGATAAAGATGCCCTTTTGCGGCTCCAGCACGCAGCGCAGCTCGCGCTCGGTCAGTCGCACGTAGGCATCGAGCCGCTCGTCCTCGAGCGAATCGATTCGCAGCACCTCAACGGCATCAGTCATAGCAGCCAGCCCGCACCTTTCTTTACAGCACATCTATACCAAACGAGGCGACGCTAAGCGCCGCCCCATGCATTCAATCAACCCGATGATACCGTTCACGCCAGACGATTTACGCCTCAACGCGACGATACGTCACGAACTCATAATCGAGACCCTCGTCACCCTCGCCCGCGGCAATCGTGGCAACACCGCCACGCCGCGCAATCTCCCACGCGGGATCGGCATCCAGATCGGGAAAGTACGTATCCACGTCATGCACGCAGTGGTTATGCGTAACCTCGGCCTCCGCGCAATACGGCAAAAACTGCCGATAGACATCGCCGCCACCGATCACCCACGCAACGGGTTCATCGGCAACCGCGGCGAGCGCTTCGTCAATGCCATGCACCACGTCAACGCCCTCGGGGGCAAAGCCCTCGTCGCGGGTGAGCACGATATTGCGGCGATTCCTGAGCGGACGCCCACCGGGAAAACTCAGCAGCGTCTTGCGCCCCATAATGACCGGGCAACCTTTGGTGCACGCCACAAAATGGCGCATGTCGGCGCGATTGGACACCACCATGTCGCCCTCGCACCCAATACCCCAGTCATCGCACACGGCGACAATGGCAGAAAGCTTACACGTCATGCGCGTCACCTACACCGCGATGGGGATGTTCTTGACCTGCGGGCCGTGCTCATAGCCCTCGACGATCAGGTCATCGGTCGTAAACGCGTAGAAATCATGCACATCGGGGTTGAGCGTTACCTTGGGCGCGGCAAACTGCGGACGCTCGATAAGTTCGCGGATGATATCGACATGACGGTCGTAAATGTGGGCATCGGCAATCACGTGCAGCAGCTCGCCAGCGATCATATCGACCGACTGCGCAACCATCATCAGCAAAATGGCGTACTGGCACACATTCCAGTTGTTCGCGGCCAAAATATCCTGGCTACGCTGGTTGAGAATCATGTTGAGCGTCGGCTTGTCGTCCTGCGGACGCTGTGTGACGTTATAGGTCACGCTGTAGGCGCACGGATACAGGTGCATCTCGGACAGATCGCTAAACACATAGGTGTTCGTCATAATGCGGCGGCTGTACGGCGTGTTCTTAAGGTCGTACAGCACGCGGTCCATCTGATCGAAGTCACCCTCGGCATAATGGCTCTTCTGGCCAATCTGATACCCGTAGGCCTTGCCGATGGAACCGGTCTCGTCGGCCCACTCATCCCAGATATGGCTGTTGAGGTCATGCACGTTATTGGACTTCTTCTGATAGATCCATAGGATCTCGTCCATAGCAGACTTAAGCGCCGTACGACGCAGGGTAAGAGCCGGAAACTCCTCACGCAGGTCGTAGCGGGCCGTGACACCAAAGTTTTTAATGGTATAGGCAGGGGTGCCATCCTCCCACACCGGGCGGACCTTTTGGCCCTCGGTGGTGGTGCCATGGTCCAGAATATCGCGGCACATGGTTACAAACTGTTGATCAGCTTTGCTCATTGACCCTCCTGTCAGTCGCCTACAAGCGAGATTCATTGTAGCCCAGGCGCACGCGGCCCCACAGCCCAAACATAAGCCCTCATTTTCTGACATATGCCAGAAATTACTTGCTCAATTCTGTTTGTTCGCTATTCTATTGTTGACATATGTCAGATAAGGAGTGCGTATGGCAGGAAGACGCGAAAAATTGCGCCGTGTTGGGATCATCCCCGAATACCGCGGCTTTACCCCCGACGGCCTTGCCAGCGGAGACGCCATCGATATGAAGGTCGACGAGCTCGAAGTCCTGCGCCTGTGCGACCTGGAAGGCCTTAACCAAGAGGCAGTCGCACAGCAGATGGGTATCGCGCGCGCCACGGTGGCGGCAATCTGCAGCCGTGCGCATCGCAAGGTAGCAAATGCGCTGGTCAACGGACGAGCGCTCATCATCGAGGGCGGCAATATCGCGTACTCCCCCATCACCACAGCGACGGCCGCATGGCCATCAAAGGAGGTCGACACCATGAGGGTGGCAACCACGTACGACAACGGCAACATCTTTATGCACTTTGGCCGCAGCGAGCAGTTCAAGATCTACGACATTCAGGACGGCAAGGTGCTCAACGA
>CALGZY010000129.1 GCA_937934355.1 uncultured Collinsella sp.
ACTATCGCGACTATATCGAGAGCTGGGTCCACGAGGCCAAGCTGCCTCTGGCGGCGGCTCACCTGATTTTGGAAAACCTTGATGGCAGCGAAGACGACCTGTCGCGTGTGGATGACCTGGGCCGCGAGCTGGCTCGCGTGGAGCGCTATATCGACCAGGCGCTGTACTACGCGCGCTCGGAAGTCGTGGAGCGCGACTACCTGATTCGCCGCTGGGGTCTCAAGACCTTGGTGACGGGCGCGATTAAAGCCAACGCGCGTGAGCTCATCGCGGCGCACGTGGCGCCGGTGTGCGGGAACCTTGACTTTGAGGTCTTTACCGACGAGAAGTGGCTCGAGTTTATTCTGGGGCAGCTCATCCAGAACAGCATTAAATACGCGCGCGAGGACGGCGCGAAGATCGTGTTTTCGGGCGCGTTGCTGGACGAGGGCCTGGCAAGCGAGCGCATCGAGCTTACCGTTGCGGACAACGGCTGCGGCGTGAGCGCGGCAGACCTGCCGCGCGTGTTCGAGAAGGGCTTTACCGGCGACAACGGCCGCGCCACCAAGCGCGCAACGGGCATCGGCCTCTACCTGGTGGCGCGCCTGTGCTCCAAGATGGGCATCGACGTCACCGCAGCATCGGAGCCCGGCGAAGGCTTTGTCGTCACGTTTGCCTTCTCAACCAACAAGTTTCAATACTTTGAGTAGTCGTCGCGGTGTAACGTCCCGGAGCGTCATTCACGTTAAGACAATTATCCCAAACGGGATAATTCCATCATGATGTGCTATGATTATCCCGTTTGGGATAATCATAGGGGATTAGCATGCAAGACTGGAATGAGCGAACGATTTTTGACCCAGCTGAACTCGGTGCATATTTGCGTGAGCGCCGGAAGAAGCTCGGTTATACCCAACGCGATGTGGCTGATTTCAACCAGTGCAGTTTGCGCTTTGTGAGCGAGCTTGAGCGTGGAAAGGCGGGTGCCAATCTTCGCCAAACCCTTCAAATCGCTAACAGCTTGGGGGTCGATTTGATCCTGAGGGAGAGGGGCGACGGCTCATGGCATTAAAGGTTTATCGTGAGTATCGGGGAACGTTTGAGCT
>CALGZY010000130.1 GCA_937934355.1 uncultured Collinsella sp.
ACTTCTTTGCCTTTAGCGCACACAAGGCCATGGGCCCCATGGGCATCGGCGTGCTGTGGGGCAAGATGGACCTGCTCAACGCCATGCCGCCCATGCTCACCGGCGGCGAAATGATCGACTCTGTCACCGAGCAGGACGCCGTCTGGGCGCCCGTCCCCGAGAAGTTCGAGGCCGGCACGCAGGACGCCGCCGGCATCTTCGCCACGGGAGCCGCCCTTGATTACCTGGTCAACACGGTGGGTTACGAGAACATCCAGGCCCGCGAGCAGGCACTCGTCCACTATCTGATGGGCGAACTCATGCAGCTCGACTTTGTCCAGATCATCGGCTCCATCTATTGGGACAACCACCACGGCGTTGTGAGCTTTAACGTCAAGGGCATCCACCCGCACGACGTCGCGAGCATCATGGACATGGACGGCGTCTGCATTCGCGCCGGTCACCACTGTGCACAGCCGCTGCTCACCTGGCTGGGCGTCGAGAACCTCGCCTGCTGCCGCGCCAGCGTGGCCTTCTACAACGACAAGGCCGACATCGACAAGTTCATCGCCGGCCTGCATCACGTTTGGAGCACGTTCAATGGGTAATCTGTACACCTCCACCACGTTTATGGAGCACAACTCGCACCCCGACTACAAGTACGAGATGGATGCCCCCACGCACGAGCACGACGGCATCAACCCCAGCTGCGGCGACGAGCTCACCTTGCAGCTGCGCGTCGAGAACGGCGTGATCGAGGAGGCCTCCTTTACCGGCCACGGCTGCGCCATCAGTCAGGCCAGTGCCGACATCATGGCCGACCTCATCACCGGCGAGACCGTCGAGGAAGCTCGCCGCCTAGCAGAGCTCTTCCTCGCCATGATCCGCGGCGAGAAGCTCTCCGAGGAGGACCTGGAAGACCTGGACGAAGCCGCCCAGCTCCAGGACATCTCGCACATGCCCGCCCGCGTCAAATGCGCCGAGCTCGCCTGGCGCACCCTCGACGGCATGCTCGAGGGGCGAAATAATCAGTAGTACTTGTCCCAAATCTTAAGATTTTTGTTGGCCGAATCGCTTGACAAGAGTGGTTCGGCCATTTTCTATTCCGAGAGCTCAGCCTGTGCCTTCACCCGCGCATAAGCGCGCACGATACGAGAGACGGTACTTTTGCCAATCCCGGTATACCGCTCAATCTGGCGCACCGTAAAACCGGCATCGTGCAATCCAAAAATAACGGTATCGCGCTGCGCAGGCGGTGCGTCTTTAACCCCATGGAGCGGAGCCCCGAGGCTCTTCGCCAACTTGTCGGCAAAGGCGTGGCGTTCCCACTCTGTCTCTTTCATATCGCGCAGCGCCGGTTCGCCGCCGTCGGGCGTCGAAAGCGAATAGGCAATAAAGCCCTCGGCAGAACCAAAAAGCTCAAGCACGCAAGAAGGATCAGAAAATCCCCTCGCGACATCGGCCGCGTCACCGTCGTAAGCGCACAAATGCTCCGGAAAGCTGCTCCAGGGATAACGCTCAATGAGACTGATGCCCGCCTCCTGCGGATCGGCGTGAACGGAGCGAATAGCCTCCATCACCTGCCAGTCGGTATCGAGCGAGCGCCGGTCAAAACGGTTCTGGAACAGATGCCCTGTGCGCCCCGTGCGTTTATTGAACCGCCGCGCGTACGTCAAAAGCAGCCGGTGCATCGCCGCGCTCATCGCGTCCTCGTAATCTGCAAGCACCAGACGCACGTGATTGCCCATAAGGCACCAGGCGATAACCGTCACGCCCGCCTTGCGGCAGCACTCGCGCATCAGCTCCAAAAACTCCCACCGGTCGTCATCGCCCTCAAAGATGAGCCGCTTGCCCGTACCGAGGGCACAGACATGGTAAAAGCCGGTAACCGTTCTCCAAACGCGCTGCATGGCGCTCCCTTCGCCGGGATCTGCTTGCCATCCAATACAGCACGATTGAAGCGTGCCATCAAAACATTCACGCAAAACAATACACTCGCGCGGCCAAAGGCAGTAATCAGGCGGCGAACGGCACCGTTGCAACAGGTCAACCCCCGCAATGCTTACAAGAGCTGACCAATAGCTTGCCCAAGACGGACCCCCTCTACGGAAGTTCGCGACCACAGAACATAGAGTTAAACCGTTTCAATTAAAACTTCCGGACTTCTCGCTACGAAAACTGAGCCGTTCGCCGAATATTCCGTGCATTTCGCGGTATTATAGGGGCTGCATGTCATGTCCCTTTCGAAGGGTCGCCCGGCAATCGCCAGCCACGACCCCCAGACGGGACGCCAACACGATAGAGAGGAGAGGCATGCAGTACTCACAGGAAGTGGAGAACATGTGCCCCGTTGCCAAGGGTGCATACCACGGCCCCGCACCCATCCCCGAGGAGGGCAAGTGGGTCCAGGCTAAGGAGATTTCCGACATCTCCGGTCTTACGCACGGTGTGGGTTGGTGCGCACCTCAGCAGGGCGCCTGCAAGCTCACGCTGAACGTCAAGGACGGCATCATCGAGGAGGCCCTCGTTGAGACCATCGGCTGCTCGGGCATGACCCACTCTGCCGCCATGGCTTCCGAGATCCTTCCCGGCAAGACCATCCTCGAGGCCCTCAACACCGACCTCGTCTGCGACGCCATCAACGTTGCTATGCGCGAGATCTTCCTGCAGATCGTTTACGGCCGCAGCCAGACCGCGTTCTCCGAGGGCGGCCTGCCCGTGGGCGCCTCCCTCGACGACCTCGGCAAGGGCCTTCGCTCCCAGGTCGGCACCATGTTCGGCACCAAGGCCAAGGGCGCTCGTTACCTCGAGCTCGCTCAGGGCTACGTCACCCGCATGGCTCTCAACGACAAGAACGAGATCATCGCATTCGAGTTCCTGAACCTCGGCAAGTTCACCGACGCCGTCAAGGCCGGCAAGACCCCCGAGGAGGCCATCGCTGGCGCTATGGGCCACTATGGTCAGTGGGAGAACGCTGCCAAGTACATCGACCCGCGCACCGACGAGGAGACTCACTCCGTCGCCAGCGTGTTCCCGGTTCACGAGTAGAAAGGGAGGGAAATAACTATGACTGTTACGTTCGAAGGTTACGAGCGCCGCGCTGACAAGATCAACAAGTGCCTCGCCGACAACGGCATCGCCTCCCTCGAGGAAGCTCTGCAGATCTGCACCGACAAGGGCTTCAACCCGCGTGAGATCGTCAACAACACCCAGTCCATCGCCTTCCAGAACGCCGAGTGGGCCTACACCCTCGGTTGCGCTCTCGCTGTCAAGCGTGGCGCCAAGTCCGCTTCTGAGGCTGCCGCCATCATCGGCGAGGGCATCCAGGCCTTCACCGTTCCTGGCTCCGTCGCCGAGGACCGCAAGGTCGGTCTGGGCCACGGCAACCTGGGCGCTATGCTGCTCTCCGACGACACCGAGTGCTTCGCCTTCCTGGCCGGTCACGAGTCCTTCGCTGCCGCTGAGGGTGCTATCGGCCTGGCTCTGAACGCCAACAAGGCTCGCAAGAAGCCGCTGCGCGTCATCCTCAACGGTCTGGGCAAGGACGCTGCTCAGATCATCGCCCGCATCAACGGCTTCACCTACGTGAAGACCCAGTTCGACTACT
>CALGZY010000131.1 GCA_937934355.1 uncultured Collinsella sp.
CCAAGTATGCAAGCCAGCCCCAGTACCACGAGGGCTGGAAGAACCGCTACCGCAACGAGCTGAAGGACTGCTTGGTTTATATCGCCGAGGACGAGGCCGCTGCCGCTGCGACGCCCGTGCAGCCCGAGCCTACGCCGGCGCCCTCGCCGACACCTGATTCGAATGACGGCTCGAGTGACGATGTCAACGATGACAGGATGGATGCGCCCTCGACCGATGCTGACGGTAATGGCTCTGCTGGCGGCACTACCAACGACGGCTCTACCTCGAACGGCTCCAATTCGAACGGCTCTGCTGCGGGCGATTCGTCTTCAAGCTCTGTCGGCAATACGGACAGCGACGCTTCTGGTTCGACCGACGCTGACACCTCTAACTCATCTACCGGCTCGAGCGATTCGTCCGTTGGCACCGGCTCTAACAATGGCTCCGGCTCTGACACAACCCCTGATTCCGATGCTTCCAAGGACGACTCGAATAAGGCGCCGGACGCTCCCGTTGCTTCGCCGGACAAGAAGCCTCCTTTCTCCGTGCAGCTTGGTTCTACGCTGGGCTCTTCGCTGATGGCTGGCGTCAATAACGGCTCGACCCAGAACAAGGACAACTCTGATCAGGTTTCCACGGAAAAGACCGAGGCCGCAAAGGGCGACTCCAAGGGCAAGGCTTCCGAGAAGAACGAATCTGATAAGGGTTCTAGCTCTGAGGAGAAGGGCGACGAGTCCGAACAGAAGAAGGACGAGGATAAGAAGTCTGAATCTGAGGAGAAGGACGAGAGCAAGGGCAAGACCAAGGACGGAAAGCAGCAGGGCGAGGACAACGGTAAAGGCAACACTGACAACCGGAACCAGGAGCAAAATGACTCCAAAACGGTGACCAACACGACGACTACAACAACCAAGTCCTCGGGCGGCAACATGCCCAAGACGGGCGATTTGATTGTGATGGCGAGCCTTGCCAGCGCGAGCTTGGCCACGCTGGGCGCTACGTCTATCGTAAGTGGTAAGCATAAGCTCGATCAGCAGAAGAAGGCTTCTGGGGAGGACGGCTCGGAGGAGTAGCCTCTTGGTTGCTAGATAACTAAAGAGTTGGGACGGGGTCCGGTGCGAATGCATCGGGCCCCGTTTTGTTGTGCAACGATTAGTTGTGCCCCCTCACACCTCTTGTTGCTACCGTTGCCCGATATGTTTGCGCGGCGATATCGGTACGCGCGAGGCGGTCATTACAATTGGCATCGTGTTGCGATTTAGGGGGAACGTTTTGGTGTCTGAACAGGCAAATAATGGTTGTGCTGACGGCTTTGGCGTGCGCTTGATCGGCTGTGCCGACGATGCGGTTTTGCCCATTGGCATGCACGACTATGCGGAGGCCCTTGGTTGCTGCATGCTGGTTGACAAGACCATGTTTATTGCCGATGTGTTGGACTGCGACGCGTCCGTTGTGGTGTGCTGTCGACCCGAGGGTTTTGGCAAGAGCATGAACTTGTCGATGCTCAGGGCTTTTCTGGAGCGTCCAGCGGTCGGTCGCTCTGGTCAGCGTTTGTTTGCCGATGCTCAGATTTGGGATGCGAACGGCGGGCGCTATCGGGATGAGTACGCTTGCTATCCGGTGATATCGCTGGATTTTTCTGGCGCTGCGAGGCGTGGCGCCGCTATTGCCGACGTCGTGCGCGATGCTCTTTCGGACGAGTGCGCCCGCCTGCTGGCGCTTTTGGAGGCTCCGGATTTAGCTCGAGACAAGGTGCGTCACATCGAACGTGTTGCGCGTGGCGCGGCGAGCGAGGACGAGGTCGCCTCGGTGCTTGGCGTGCTCATTGAGCTGCTGGAGATGGCCTGCGATGAGCAGGTTGTATTGCTCGTTGATGGGTACGACGCGGCGTGGTTGGGCCGTGCGAGCGCGAGGGTCGCTTCCGGCGCCGATCCGGCAGGGATATTTGATCGCGTGCTTTTCGAGGTCATTGCCACTGCGCGCGATTCGTTGCGGCTGACGTGTCTGATGGGGGAATGTCCCGGCCCTGCCGAAGCGGCGCTTTCTTTGCATGGCTGCTCGTATTGTCTGACGACGCCGCTTTCGACCTGGTGTGACCGTTGTTTCGGCTTTTCGGATGCCGAGGTCCAGGCTCTGTTGAATCATGCTGGGCGCGAGGAATACCTGGAGGATGCGCGTGAATGGCTCGAGGGATATCGGTTTGGCAGGGCCTATTGCTCGAGTCCAGCGCGTGTGATCGGTTTTCTGGACCGAGGCTGCACGGCGCCCGTGCGTGCCGATCTGTATGGGTATGCGGATTGCCTGAGTAGGGTAGTTAGTGACTGGAATCTCGACCGCCTTTCGGTCTTGTTTGATTTGCTCGAGGCCCATGGATGCGTTGGGGTCCCGCTTTGTTTGGGCGCTGCGGGGCTAGGGGCCTCGCCTGATGATGGCTTGTGGACGGCGCTGTATCTGTCAGGTTTCCTGACGACAGATATGACTGAGGAGCCAGAGCATGGCGACCGCCTCCGTGCTTTGCGATTGCCCAATAACGAGCTTCGCCAGGCCTTGCGTCTAGTGATTATTGAGTGGTTTGAGTGCGCTGCCGAAGACATTCGAGACGTCGATGCGTTTCGCGACGGGCTGTGCCGTGGGAACGAGGATACCGTGAGGCGGGCGCTAAGCCGCATCCTGGGGGATGCTGGAATCGGTGAGACCGACCCAGATAAGCCGCTGCCATATCATCTGCTCTTGCAGGGGCTCTGCTTTGGCTTGCCGGGTTATGCCAATCCTGCCTCGAGGCGAAAGTGTGGCGCGGGTCGCTGGGACATCCAGGTTTTCCCTACGGGTGCCGTGTTCGACGTAGCAGACACGATTGGCATGCTGGACGAGCGCCCGCTGATAACGATTAACTTGATGTATGACCCCGATGTGGATGCGCTGGGCCTGGAATTGCTGGCCGTGCAGTCGCTACTCGACATAGAGCGCGACGGCATCGACGAAATCCGTGTGCCACGCCCCGGCGTGGGTCGCATGCGCTGGGGGTTCGGTTTTGATGGGCAGCGCGTGTCCGTGGTGTGCCAGCGGTTATAGGGGATGGCGAAAGCCCTTTACTACTCCGCGTCCTTCATGGGCGGCATGGGCTTCCAGTTGGGATCCTTGATGATCTTGCGGGCGTCCTTCATGCCGCGGCGCAGCGCCGGAATGCCGGTCTTAAAGCATTTGTCGACCGCAGCCAGGCGAATGAATTCCTTGCAGAAGGTCGCGGCATTGCCCAGGCGGAACAGCATGGGGTGGTAGTCACCGTAGATCTGCATATAGCGAGCGAGGAAGCCTCGGTTGCGCATGATGTAGTAGCGGTTGGTGTCGCTCGTAGAGTTGAGCTGGCGCTTGCCGGCGATATCCCAGTTAGAGACGGCGCGGGCTCGCTTGAGAACCACGTCGGCAACAACGGCGGCGGGGAAGTGTTGGCTGGCTACGTAGCCGTAGCAGGCATCGTCGCCGTAGATAAAGAAGCGCGCATCGGGCAGGCCGATCTTGTCGACCACGCGGCGCGAGAACATGCCGCCCTCAAAGCACAGCTGGTTCATAGCGCGATAACCCTCTGGACCCAAGTCCCACTTGGCGACGGGGTTGGGAATGCCGAGCGAAAGGATGAGTTGGTACTGCCAAAAGAAGGCGCCGCCGTCAAAGTCCAGGCGCGAACCCTGGATGACATCGTAGCGGTCGGTCCACTTGGCAAGACGCTCGATGCCTTCGGGGATGACGAGCACGTCGTCGTCCATCACCCAGAACCACTGGGCGCCCAGGTCGTAGGCGCATTTGGTGCCGGCGGAGAAGCCGCCCGCACCGCCGCCGTTTTCGAGCTGCGGGGCGTAGATGACACGGTCGGTGCCGCCCTGCGCGTCGGGCTGCTCGGTGTCGATGCACCACAGGTTGGCCAGGCGCTCGTTGAATGCGGCGCACATGGCCTCGGTCTCGCGTGAATTCTCGTTATCGACAATCACGATGCGCCAAGGCGCGGCCGTGAGCTCGGTCATGGAGTCGAACAAGTTGGCCAGGAGTTCCTGGCGTTTGTACGTAACGACGACGATGGCGAGCTTATCGATGGGAGCGGGAAGGGTTGAAGGCATGGGGCAATATATCCTTTCACGCGCGGCGCGCATGCGCTGCACGGAAGCTATCGAATACGTCCTTGGGACTGTCCTATTGTAAAGGCTCGGCGCACCTTGACGGCAAGCTTTGAATAAAACGCAGGAACCTGCCACGGCTGTAGCGGCTTTAGCGTCTGACGGCAGCGTGTCTATTGCCGCTTGAGCTTGCGAGCGATAAAGCTTCTGGCTGCATCGATGATGAGAAGTGCCAGAGCAAAGACGATGCTAATGACGGTACCCGTGACGATGTATATAGCTACCGGGCTGTTTTGGCTGACCAGTATGTTTGCGAGCAACGTATTGAAGACGGGACGCCACAGGCTACTGGTGAGTGACTGCATCACATAGAAACCAAGCGTGGCGGTCGATAAGGTGACGATGACACCTGCAGTCCGCGGATTGCCTGAGGCACTGCGTCGGGTTGCCGCAAAGAGCAGGCAGGCGGCAGCGAGGGCAAACGAGATCAGCGAGGTCGATTTGTAGGAGAGGATTGTCATCGCTGTGAGGTTGTCGGTGAAGGAGAGTGCTCCTTCCAGGATGATGGTGAGCACCAAAACCGTTACGAGCGAGCGCATGCCCAAGGCGCCCACCCTGTCCGAATCCATGACATCGGTAACGTCGCGGAGCAGTCCGCCGATCAAAAACGCGACTACGTACGTGACGGCGCTCATGAACTTTTGGAGCCAAGAAAACTCGCCGGCGCTTGTCGCACTCATAGCGGCTAAATACCCGTTAACAACAAATGCGAGGATGCCAACGGCGATGACCGTCGCCGTGTAGCTCTTCCGGGGGAGTCGACTCCTTGCTAGTCCAAACCATGGCGCCATGAAGACCGTGGCGGCATAGACCCAAATGAACTCGAGTCCCAGGGTATACCAGTTGTGCGTGTTGAGGGCTACATCAGGAATGGGTGAGACGACCGTGGACCACGCGAGCGCCACGAGGCAATAAAACGCAGTGGGCATAATGACCTTGCCAAGACGCTGCGCCGTCCGTTGCATTTGCGACTTCCACGTTGCTCCACCGTCCCAAGCACGCGCGGCCGAAGCGATGAGAAAATAGCCCGAGATCATAAAGAAGACCTCGTTGGCCCAGCAGCCAAGCAAGTTAATGAACCCCAGCAGTCCCGAATAGGGGAAGGCGGCGAGCGGTGCATATTCCGGCACGCTGATGCAGACGGCCTGGAAGGTCCACTGAAACGTGTGGAATACCGCGATGCCAGCGACCGCTACCAAGCGCAGCGCTTCGATGGAGGTGTTTCTGCTTGTTTTGCTGCCCATCAGACTATTTTCCAGCGCGTGCGTTGTATGAACCAAAGTGCGATGTGATCATTTTTAGAGTTTGCTTGGGCCCCTTGTTCCATACGTTATACAGGCCCTCGCCCACGAGGTCCTTGGCGTATGCGCAGTAGCTGATTTTAGGGTTGGCGATGCCCATATACTCGGCATAGAGCTTTTTGGCCGCAGGGGTAATGCGAGGATTGGCAAATACCAGCTCTTGCGGCATGCGTTCGAACATCCTGTGGATCGCCCGCTCGATTTCGGGGTGGCCATCAATTCCGGTGTGCTCAATCATGATGCCCATATAGGTGAAGCCACGTGTGATTTGGGGTGTCCAAACGGCGGGGTCGGTGACGTTGAGCCGCTCAAGAATATCGACCATGTCGTTCCAGCGATTAAACGGCATCAAGGGGTCACGCTTTGCCAGAGCAGCTGCCTTTTCGGGTGTTTCCTCGCGGTAGCAGTAATACGGCTTGGGCCAGTAAGCGATCGCCTTTGCCTGACAGAGCGTTTCGACAAGGAATGGATTGTCGGCCCAGCCCGCACCGGGGATTTCCTTAAACCAGATATTGTTTTGCATTAGGAAGTCGCGACGATAGATTGCCGACCAAATGGACGGATGATGGGCCAGCAGGTGTGGAGCGTCGTGAATGGTGAACGGTTGCCGAGACGGTTTGATGCGACCACGATATGCGCAATGTAGTTTGACCTCTTGGGGGGTATCGGGGTTGCGAATGATCCAATACGGGGTCTCAATAATATCGAGCTTGTTCGGACCGCCAAATTCGCGCTTGGCAAAGGCAAACATGTCGGAGTACATTCCGGGCTCGATCCAGTCATCGGGCTCGAGGATGGCAATCCAGTCGCCCATTGCCTCGCGAATGCCCAGATTGCAGGTTGCGCCGTAACCCTGGTTTGCCTTATCGATCACTCGAACGCGTGAGTCGCGCGCAGCGAAATCTTGCATAATGGCGAGCGAGTTGTCGGTGGATCCGTCGTTGATGGCGAGGATTTCCAGTTCGATTTTGTTTTCGTTTAATAGGCTGCCTATAGCCTGAGAAAGATACGGCTCGGCATTGTAAGTAGGCACGATTACGGTCAGCATTCAAACACTTTCTCTAGGCGATTTGGAAGAATTATACCTAATTGCATTTGCAACGGTTTTAGTTGCGTTCGCCTAATACTGCCAAGGGCTGCACGACTATTGCTGACGCTGCGCCTGTAATGGATGTCAGCGATCGGCTGCAATAAAAATGTCGGCAGTGGCGAGACGGTTGTCCTTCCCATTCTTGCTCGTTATGGGACCGATCGATTGTGGACGCGGACTGAACCTAAAGACCAATCGTTGCCCAACAGGACGCGTGGGTTCGAAGGTGCCCTACAGGCATCTTCGAACGATGCACGTATGAATGCATGGTTTAAATCTCAATCCATTTGGGAGTAGCAGAATAGGCGTGACAGCGCACTGTTCTCTGCGGTTAAAAAGGCACCGGCCTCATGTTTTGATGCCGCTGCTTCTACCGTGAACGCGATGGTCGATTTTGATGCCGAACTCGGCCAGCTGGTGTTTACATATAAGCACTGCCGATGGTAGTTACCATCGCGATAGGATTCACTCTATGAGCGACGGATATCGTGGCACGTCGAGCCTTTTTGCGGACATCGCATATCGCATGGCGATGTTGAACCCCGCACTAGGGGATCGTGTGCTCAAGACGCCGGGCGTGGTAATGATTGACGAGATCGACCTTCATTTGCACCCTCGTTGACAGGCACGAATTCTGGAGGACCTCGTTCGCATCTTCCCCAACGTGCAGTTTGTCGTGACCACGCATTCGCCGGTTGTCGTGGCTTCAGTGCCTCGTGACAATATTTGCATTCTTGATGGCGAGACCACGTCGGTTCCTGCGACGGAGACACACGGACGTGATGCGGGAGACATTCTCAACACTGTTTTAGATGCTTCCTCGCGTCCCGAGGAAGCAGCCCATTTGTTCGATGCATTTAACCGTGCTGTAGACGAAGGACGTCACGCCGACGCTAACTGTGCGGGCTTGGCCCCTGTCCCCCCAATCTAGTAGACTCTAAACCGTTGCTAGATTAGGGGGATTTTCCATGAGACGCTCCATGAAACGTATTTCCGGTGCCGCCGCCGCGCTGGCGGTCGCGGCCGCCCTGGCCCTGTGCGGGCCCGCGGCCTACGCCGCCCCCGCCGCGGCGGGGGACACGCAGCCGCTCCCCGGCGAGGCGCAGCCCGCCGGCGGGGAGTCCGGCGCCCAGGACGAGGCCGCCCAGGCCGAAACCGCCCAGGCCGACGGGGGCCAGGCGGAGGCCGCGCAGTCCGATGGGGCCACTGCCGTCTCGCTGTCTTATTCCGCCCACGTCTCCAATATCGGCTGGATGGGCGCCGTCGCCGGCGGCGAGGTCGCCGGCACGACCGGCAGGGGGCTCCCCCTCGAGGCGCTTCGCCTCGTCCTGTCCGACGCCTCGACCGGCGAGCCCCTCGGCGCCGACGCCATATCCGTCGAGGCCCACGTCTCCAACGTCGGCTGGCAGGCCGCCGTCGGCAACGGCGGCACCGCCGGCACGACCGGCCAGTCCCGCGCCGTCGA
>CALGZY010000132.1 GCA_937934355.1 uncultured Collinsella sp.
AGGTCTCGGGCGTGGACATGGCAGCGCCCACGACACCGGGCTCACGGTGATGCAGCCCGCGCTGACCGTTATAGGTATGCGTAAAGCAGCTGGCACCGGCGTTGATGGCGGCGATGCACTCATCGTAGGTGGCGTCGGAGTGACCGATGCTGGTCACCACACCCTTGGCATTCAGAGCAGCCGCATAAGCAGCGGCACCGTCGCGCTCGGCCGCCATGGCGCTCTTGACGATGCGACCACCCGCAGCCTCCTGCCACTGATCGAAGACCTCCTCGGAGGGGTCGATAAGATAAGCGGGGTTCTGCGCGCCCACGTGCTTCATGGTAAAGAAGGGGCCCTCCAGGTAGATGCCCTGAATGCGAGCACCGCAGAAGTCGGGGCCGCGACCCTCGTCCGCCTGAGCGATGGCGGCGCAGGCGTCCTTGATCTGCTCGACGCCATCGGTGAACGTCGTGGGCAGCCAGCTGGTGGTGCCGCGACGGGCGAGCTCGGTCGAGCTGATATCGATGCCCTCGGGATCGTTATCAGTAGTTGAGTGGTTGTAGAAGCCATGGATGTGAGTATCGACCATACCCGGTGCGATCCACGATCCCGTGTAGTCCTTAATCTCGCAAGAGGGCTCGTCGGCCTGCCAGGCGCCAAAGACGCCATCCTCGACCATAAGATAGCCGCCCAGTTGCGGGCCTGCCGGCAAGAAGAACTTGTCAGCCTTAATTGCGTACGTGCTCATATGCACTCCTTGCTTCTAAAGCAGTTGACTGTAGTGATGCTTATACCCAGCTCACGTAAAACAAAAAGCGCCCGCCCGCCGTTATGAGCGGACGGGCGCCCTTACAGGGGGACGCGATTAAGCGGTGAAGGGGTGAATCGTCACGCCCTTAACCACGCGGTTGACCGTGCCGGTGGGGCTCGGCGTATCGGGCGTGTTGCCCACGCGCACGGAGTTGAGCAGGCTGATAGCCTGGGCAAACATCACGAACGGCAGAGCAAGGTAGCCCTCGGGAAGTGCCTCGTAGCCCTTAAAGGTGAAGGACTCACCCTCATAGACGGTGGCACCTTCCTGCTGAACGGCGATGGTGTGCTGAGCGATCTCGTCGCCACCGATCTCGTTGAGGATGTCGATGTCGTACTGACGGGTGTAGGCGTCGTTATTGACGAACACGAAGACGAGCGTCTTATCGTCGACGAAGGACTTAGGTCCGTGACGATAGCCCATGGAGGTGTCGTAGGAAGTAGCGACCAGACCGTGAGCGAGCTCAAGGATCTTGAGCTGGCTCTCCTGGGCAAGGCCACCGAAGGAGCCAGAACCCAAGTAGGTCACGCGGTTGAAGTCGCCAGCCAGGTAATCGGCGATCTCGGGCTCACGGGAGATGACCTCCTCGCCCATCTTGGCGATGGTCTCGACCCACTCGGCCTTCTGCTCGTCAGAGGCAGTGTCGAAAATAAGGGTGGAGAGCAGGGTCATGCAGGAATAAGAACCGGTCATGGCGAAGCCCTTGTCGTTGGCGCGCGGAATGAGCAGCGTCAGCGCGTTGGGATCATCGGCAGACTCGACGGCGAGCTTGCCCTCGGGAGCGCAAGTGATGTTGAGGAACTTGACGTTGTGGACGAGCTCCTTGGCAACGGCAACGGCGGCAAGGCTCTCGGGGCTGTTGCCAGAGCGGGCAAAGGAAACCACGAGCGTGGGATCCTCGGCGCGCAGGAAGTCGCGCGGGGCGCTCACGATGTCGGTCGTGGCGATGGGCTTAAAGTCGTAGAGATCAGTGTTGCCAGCGTGACGCAGGTACGGGGCGCAGGTATCGCCAACGTAGTCGGACGTACCGGCACCGGTGAAGACAACGGACAGACGGCCCTCGCCCATAGCGCGAGCCTCGGCCAGGAAGGCCTCGATGGCCTCCTTGTTCTCGCGATAGATGTTGAGCGTATCACGCCAAAGCTCGGGCTGCTGAGCAATCTCGGCCGTGGTGATCTGGGCGCCGAGCTCGGTGAGCTCCTCGACACTCTTCTCGAACATTTCTAATACCTCTCTCTAGAAGTAATCCTCTGACGTGCAATTATACACTTCAGTTGGTTATCTGGTAGTAACCAGTTAAATGCAAAGAATCATCATATGGATACGATGCGAACACTAGTCGCTACGCTGGTGGTAAACCTTGTATTTAAACTGATCGGCACGAGCAATCGAGAGTGTATACTCCACAACCTCGTTTGACTCGTTATACGTAGTCCTGACCAAATCGAGCACAGGCGAGCCCTCGACAATTCCCAAAAGGTGGGCGTCGGTGGGACGGGCTATGCTCGCATAGAACTCCTCTTCGGCCACGCGTATCTTTTGCTGAAAGTCTTGCTCAATCACATCGTAAAGCGGCTTACGCTCCAGCAGCGGTCGCTTTAGGGACAGAAATTGACGAACTGGTAGATAGCTGCGTTCGACCATCATGGGCATATTGTCGGCAGAACGAAGGCGCTTAAGCTTAAAAATGCGATCACCGATACGCAATCCCATATGCTCGGCCAGATTCTTATCGGCCTCCATCTCGCAAAACTCGAGAATCGTGGTCTCGGGGTCGCGACCCATCGCGCGCATCTGCTCGGTAAAGCTGTAGGACTGCATAAGATTGGTTGCCTTTGCCGAACAGTCGGTCACAAAGGTACCGCGACCGTGCTGCCGAACCACCAGTCCTAAACGCTCTAGTTCCTGCAGAGCCAGGCGTACCGTAGTGCGCGAGAGACCATAGCGCTCCGAAAGTTCGCGCTCGGAAGGAATCATGTCACCGGCGCGATATTCATGGTCGATCTTTTCGGTCAGAATATCGACCAGCTGATCGTACAGCGGTTGCTTACGCGCTCCGATCGCCATCCTATCCTCCCTTTTGCTCGAATTCGGCTAACTACCTAGGGTGTTTAGCATTATCTGTCTGCCACACCCGAATCATCAAGAAAACAAAAGCCGCGCGCTCTTTCGAGCACGCGGCTTTTAACATACACATGGCTTAAGGGGTCGGGGTGTGAGCCGCGCAGGGACACACCCCTCAAGCTAGAGCCTTACCAGATGCTCGGCCAGAGACCAAGCGGGCCAGCGCCCAGGATGCCAAGGACGAAGAGCAGGAGAATGCCCTTGGTCGGGGTCCAGCTGTGCTTAGCGAACATGTAGTAAAGCAGCAGCGTAAGCATAAGCGGGACGAGCTTCGGGACGATGGTGTTGAGGGTGTCGGCAACAGAGAAGTTGACCGGATCCTCGGTAACGGTGCCGTAGGTAACAGACTCCATGCCGTTGCCCAGATCGGTGACGCCGCACTCGACAGCGTTGCCGTCGGCATCGGAAGCGGTGAGGGCGTTGCCGTCCTCATCGGTCATGGCGATGGTACCGGCCTCAGCGGTCTCGGTATCGATGCCCTCCATACCGGTGAAGTTCTCGGCCTCCTTCTCGGAGACGATCACGGTAGTAGCGGAGAGGCCACGGGTGGTGCCGTTGGGGATCTGGAGGTTGATCTGGGTGCCACCCATGGTGACGACCAGGCAACCGACGACGAAGACGCCCATGATGGAAGCGGCACGCGTGAAGGCCTGCATGTTGGCAGTCAGAGCGTCAATAGCGCTGGTGCCAAGCTTGTAGGACCAGTTCATGAGCCAGAAGCGGAGAGCGAACTGGACGACGTTGAAGATCACCAGGAAGATGATCGGTGCAGCGGCGTTGCCGTTGATGGCCATGTTGGAGGTAATGCCGGCCGTGATAGGCACGAGCGTCAGCCAGAACAGGGCGTCACCGATACCACCGAGCGGGCCCATTGCGGCGACGCGGACGGCGCGGATCGTGGGGATGTCAACCTTGTTCTGCTCGAGCGAAAGCACGATGCCCATAACAAAGGTGACGAGGAACGGGTGGGTGTTGAAGAACTCCAGGTTGTGGCTCATGGAAGCCGCGAGGTCGTTCTTGTTGGTGTGGATCTTCTCCAGACCGGGGATGATGGAGTAGAGCCAGCCAGCGGCCTGCATACGCTCGTAGTTGAACGAGGCCTGCAGGAAGCAGGAGCGCCAAGCCATCTTGTTGAGGGTCTTCTGGTCGAGCTGCGGAGCAGGAGTGAGATCCTCGTAGTGCTCCGGGATCACATACTCATTAGATGCCATCTTCGAAGTCACCTCCGTCAGAAACAGCTGCACCCTTCAGCTCGGTCTGCTGCTGGAAGTCCCAGAAAGCGATGCCGAAGCCGATGAGAGCGAGGATGAGCAGAGCAGGGGTTGCCAGCGAATCGTTGGCAACGGTGATGAGCGCGAGGCCAAAGCCCATGAGGAAGAAGCCCCACATATCGCGGTTCATCATAACCTTGAGCAGGACGGCGAAGCCGACGAAGCGCATCATGCCGCCTGCAGCGGAGAGACCGGTCTGCAGCCAAGTCGGGATGGCGGAAGCGATGGTCTGACCGATGGTAGCGCCAGCGATGAAGAACAGGGTGACGACGACAGCGAAGATCAGGCCGAGCAGAGCCATGGCGAAGTAGTTCAGACGCTCGATACCCTTGGTGTCAGCGTTGTGAGCCATGTTGTCCGCGGAGGACATGAGCGGCGACATAAGCGTGAAGACCAGGGTAACGCCGAGCTGACCAAGCAGAGCGAACGGAATGGCAAGGCCGACTGCCGCGTTGGGCTCGAGGCCCGTAGCGATAGCGAGAATGGCTGCCATGATGCCGCCGATGACGGCGTTAGGCGGCTGAGCGCCTCCGATCGGCATGTTGCCGATCGTCATGAGCTGATAAGTACCACCCACGAGAAGACCGGTGTTGAGGTCGCCAAGGATAAGACCGATGACGGCGCCGGTGACGATGGGCTGATAGAGAGACTCGAGGAAGTTGAACTGGTCGATTGCCGCGACGAACGTGACGATGAAGACCAGAGCGACCTGGATGATCGAGTATTCCATCTTGCTCCTCCTTTCAAAATGTATGTACGCACTTTGGATTTCACGTACAGAATGTCAGGTTTTCATTCCTGACAACGTGGATCATGAGGATTACGAGAAGAGCTTGCTCGTGTCCTCAACAGGCGTGCTCGGAACGCGCCTGATCTCCAACTCCACCCCCAATTCCTGCAGCTCTTTAAACGCAGCGACATCCTCGTCGTTAACTGCGACGGAGGTGGCGACTTGGCGCTTTCCTTCCGACATGTGCATGTTGCCGATGTTTACCTTCTTTATAGGCACACCGCCCTTGACGAGCGTAAGCACGTCTTCCGGTGTTTCGGCCACGATGAAGATCTTCTGGCGCGGGCTCGCCTTGCCAATGACGTCGATGGTCTTCTGCAGAGAGAAGAAACGCGTAGCGACGCCGGCGGGAGCGGCCATCTTCATGAGGTTCTGGCGCATGGTGTTGGTCGCCACGTCGTCGTTGGCGACGAGGATGAGGTTGGAGCCCAGAGTGGAGTTCCACTGGGTGGCAACCTGACCATGAACCAGTCGGTTATCGATGCGGGTAAGAAGAATGTTGGGTTCTGCCATGTTGATCAGCTTCCTTTCGTTATTTGCTGACGACAGTTACTTGATCTCCTGAATCGCGTAACGCGAAACGTCTACGACGGCTCCGGATCGGACTTTGATCTGGACCTTTTCGCCTTCGATGCCTTTTACGGTTCCGTAGATACCGCCGGCGAAAAGAACCTCCTGACCCGGCTTGAGCTCAGTGTGCAGCTCCTTGAAGTACTTCTGCTTCTTCTTCATGTTGATTTGCGACCAGATGGTGTAAATCAAGCCCATGATGACAAGCAGGCCTAAAAGGGCGACCGAGGAGCTCAGGACGTTGGCTCCGAAATCGGCCATTAGATGCCGTCCTCGTCGCCGAAGATATCCTCTTCGTCGGAGCCGGCAACGGATGCGACCGTCTGGGCGGTGACGCCCGTCTGGCCAACGGTCACGGCCTGCTCGCCAAGCTCGGCGAGCGTGGCATTGCCGCGGAGGAACAGAAGCTCAATAACCATGGGGAGGTTAGTGCCAGTCAGAACCTCGACGTTGTCGACATCCTGGGCAATCATCATCGACTGGTTGAACGGGGTGCCGCCAAGCAGGTCGGTAAAGACGAGCACGCCATCGCACTCCTCGCGCATGGCGGTAATAGCGGCGCGGAGATCCTCACCGTAGGAAGCAGCCTGGTCGCCCTCGAAAGGAACGACGGTAAAAGCGGGCTGGTCGCCGGCAACCATAGCGATAGCGCTTGCAAGGCCGGGTGCGAACTGTCCATGACCGGTAAGAATAAAGCCAACCATTCAAATTTCCCTTCCGAAGGTGTGTACGATCTGAGTCCGATGATTTTCGGAAGCCAGCGGGCGATCGCCCTTAAAGCTTCTTAGAAAGCGTTCTTTAAAGACCAGTGGTTTCTCAACTGGTAGTAACCACGTGATGTGTTGTTGCCACTATATCACCACAGAAGAGGTCGCTTTCGTTGATTCATACGGTAAAACGTTTTTGCACCGCTCACGGTGATAAATCGACCGTTTACCGCTCGTTAACACTTCTACCTGCGGTTTTGAAACCGTTTCGAAACGCTTTGGCAAAAGTTCGGGACTTTTCCTGTGCCTAAACAACGCAGGGCGGCTAAAAATAGCGTAAAGAAAAATTGCAGGTCATTGTGAAGATTTGTGAATTGGTCTTTTTGACTTAATACCAGTTAGAACCCAGTTTTGAGATTATCGGTGAACGGTAGTTTTCGACCGTTCACCGGAGAATTGCAATCGTTTGCAGCTGTTTTCCCAGATGAATTAGGGGAACCCGATGGAGCGCTTGCGCGATCACAGGAAATTTTGGCATTTGTCCTTATCCCCCACGCGCCAAACTCCGGCATCCAAAATGAGCTAAAAGCTCACGCTAATCGTTTTCAATCATTACTTACTCAGTATCCGTAATTATTTATCGTTTATCGTTAATTCTGATATGATACAAGTATCATCCCAAACGCCGATTGGAGGGGTTATGGTCCATCGAAACGCATCTATATCGAATGAAACCATCAGCCGCGAACAGACGGTAGCCAAACTGAGGAAGCTCGCTCGCATCTGCAAATGGGCCACGATCTGCATTACCACCGCGCTCGCTCTGGGGCTCCTCGCAGTCATTGCGATTGACCTTCTAATCATATTGCCTGGCCTCTCCCAAGGCCCGTGTCTCCAATCCGTAGAACTTCAAGCCGGCGAAGGGCCGTGCCTTGCTATCGTCGGTACCGATGCGCAGGCCCCACTTATGCTCGTCGCACACGATGGTCACACTGCCATAGGGAGCCTCTTGATGACATGTCTCGCGCTTACCATCGCGATAAGCGTGCGTAGGCTTTTCTTCAACATTGAAAAGGAAGGCAGGCCCTTTGACCTTGAATGTAACCAGACACTTCGTAAAGTAGGACATTTATTCCTTATCGGCGGCGTTGCCGTGAGGCTTCTTGGCGCCGTAATCACGGGAATGATACTCTCAGGATTTGGCGGCAGCTTTACGGATGCGTTCGTCGGCCAGTTATTCGAGCCCTCCATGCTCTTTGCAGGCCTGATTATTTGCCTGATTGCCAGCATCTTCCGCTACGGGTATATCCTGCAAAAACAAGATGACGAGTTGCTCTAGGGGGAATCCATGATTATTCTGCGGCTTGACCGCATGCTCGCCGAACGCAAGATCTCATCCAAAGAGCTTGCGGAACGTGTGGGCATCTCCCAGGTCAATATGTCACGCATTAAGACGGGCAAGGTTTCTGCCATACGTTTTTCAACTCTTGACGCGATATGCCGGGCACTCGACTGCCAACCGGGCGATGTACTGGAATATATATCCGACGATGAAGCCGATAGCCTTTTTGGGCTTAAAGATGAATAGCCATAATTAAACTGCCGATCACGCTCTCAACGCAAATAGCCCGCCAGAACGACTTCCGTACTGGCGGGCTATTTGCTGTCTATCGGCTAGATGCTCGATGAGCCGTGCAACTCTTTACGCAAACAGGCCGTAGATGCTGATGTTGGCCTTGGCGTAGAGGCCGTTAGCATACT
>CALGZY010000133.1 GCA_937934355.1 uncultured Collinsella sp.
CGCTCGGACAGGCGCTCGAAGAAGCGCTCGACTCCGCCTGCACGGCGCAATTGAGCTCGTGAACGTCGAGCGTGAGGTCATCGACAAACTCACGCTCCCCTACTCGGATCTTAAGGGGTGCAAATGCAAAGGTGGTATGAGGTGCGGTTGGCCGCCAATCGCGAAGATTGCAGCTCGAATCGGAGATAAGCGCCCAGCTCATTGAGGGTCCTTTCTATTTGTTCCTCAATAATTATAGCCGTCTTTCTCATCAATTGGACGGCTATCTAGTTTTGAATACTAGATAGCCGTTCTGATACTAAGGCAAACGGTAGAGGCAAAAAAGAATGAGCCTCGTGACTCAAGATCGCGAGGCTCACGTTCGTTCGTTGTATTAATAGATTAGTAGCGAACGAAAATGTAATTGTTGTTCATGCCAGCGGCAACGGAGCTGATGATAACGCCCGTCTTGTAGTCGGAAGCATGGATCATCTGGCCGTTACCAATGTAGATGCCGGTGTGGTAAGAGTTAACCACGACGTCACCAGGCTGGGGATCGGACACGCGGGTCCAGCCCATAAAGGTGCCCGTGGTGCCAAGGCGGCAATAACGGCCGGTGAGGCAGTAGCTTACAAAACCGGAGCAGTCAAAGCTGTTCGGTCCAATGCCGCCCCAAGAATAAGCATAACCGAGCTTGCTGTAGGCGCGCGAAACAACGGTACCACCGTCAACGGACTGGCTCGGTGCGGAAGGCGTCGGAGCCGGAGCGGGCGTCACGGGCTGCGGCGTGGGAGCAGGAGTGGGCGTCGAAGGCTGCGGTGTGGGAGCAGGAGTGGGCGTCGAAGGCTGCGGTGTGGGAGCAGGAGTGGGCGCGGGGGTGTTCTCGGTCGTACCGGCGGTGTCGTTGCTCACCGTGGCCTTTTCGGCGGTGCTGGCATTGATGCCAGCCTGAAGCGCGGCGTTGGCCTCGGCCTCGGCAGCAAGCTCGGCCTGCAGCTGTGAATCCAGGGAGTTCACGACACTCTGGGCCTCAGCCTGCTGGGCATTGAGCTCGTCGACCTTCTTCTGCGTCGCGGCGACGTTCTTCTCCTGCTCGGTCTGCTTATCGGTGAGCTGCTGCTTAAGGTCCTTGACCTCCTGAATGGTCTGGGCCTGCTTGTCGGAAACCTTGCCGTAGTAGAACAGACGGTTGAGCATGTCGCCCAGATCGTCGACGCCCGTCAGAACCTGAAGGAGACTCAGACCGCCAGTCTTGTACTCACCGGCAACGTAGCTCGAAAGCTTTGCCTGACCCTCGGCAATCTCTTGCTGCTTTTGCGTGATCTCGCCTGCAGTCTGATCAAGCTCCTGCGTCTGTGCGGAGAGTTCTTCATGAATTTGCTGGGTTTGGGTGCCAATCTGCTCGAGCTTAGTACGGGCAGCAGCAAGGTCGGATGCGGTATCGGCGTAGGCCGGAGCCACGAGGCCCAGGCCCAAAACACAAGCGAGGGTTGCCGTAGCAGCGCAGCGTGCCATGTTTTTGTGCGTATTTGCTGTGCGCATGTAGCTTCCTTTCCGGTATCTAAGGGTAACGGCTAGTCCACCGTTACCAGGCTAAAGAGCTCAACGTCCTCGTTAGAAGGCGTGAGCTTCTTGCGCGGGTTGAGAAACGCAAGCTCAAGGATACAACCGTAGCCCACAAGCTTTGCGCCCATATCTCGCACCAGTTTACCTGTTGCCTCGACGGTTCCGCCCGTCGCGACCAAGTCGTCCAGAATCAACACGGTATCTTTAGAGCTGATAGCATCGGCATGAATCTCGATAGAATCCGTTCCATACTCGAGCTCGTAGCTCTCGCTCACCGTCTTGCGCGGCAGTTTACCCGGCTTACGAGCGGGAACAAAGCCGGCGCCCAGGGCGACGGCCACGGGCACACCGACCATAAAGCCACGAGCCTCGGGGCCGACGACCTTGGTGATACCCATGCCAGCAAAATGCTCGGCCAGGGCATCCACCATGGCCTTCAGAGCCTCGGGATTGCCAAAGAGCGGCGTGATGTCCTTAAAGACGACTCCGGGCTCGGGATAGTCGGGGATGTCGACGATATGAGATTCGAAGTCGTACACTGTGTGACCTTTCATGGATTGCCGGGTGGGCGGCGGTTATTTACCCGCGTTAGCAGACGAGCTATGCGAGGGGACGACGACCTTGGACGGCTGCACGAGCGACTCGTCGTGCGCGGCAACCGCGGGGACGCTTGCCCCATCGCTTTTAGCCTTGGTGGATTCGGAACGCGCGATCTCCTCATCGAGAGCATCGATATCGGCGTCCTCGACCACGGCGTTGAGCGACTCAAAGACACGGTTCTTAAGGAGCGAGGTGTGCACACCCTCGGTGAGATCGTGCAACTTTTTAAAAGCGCGCTCGAGCTTGGCGTCACGCTCGTCATCAGAGGTATCCATGCCGAGCATGCTCACGAGAACCTGCTCAAACATCGAAGACTCGCGGTTTGCCGACGATACGTACTGACGCAGGTTGCGCGGCTCAATGTGGAAGCGCGACAGCTCCGAGCAGTAACGGATAATCGGGAAATCTCGGCCATCGACGAGCTCTCGGTTCTGCGGGCTCTTGATGATGCGGATAAGATCGTTCTCGGCAAGGGAGCGGATAAACGAAATCTCGACGCCGAGCATATCGGGAATAGTCTCGATGGGATGCAGCTTTTGCTTGGTCTCCTTGGGCTCCGTCTTAAGCGGAACATCGGACAGAAGACCCACCTCGTAAGCCAAAGTGGACAGGTCCGTTGCGTTTTCCAAGCGCTGCTTAATGACGTTGAGCGGCATGTAGCGGGTCTTCTGCAAGTGCAGGATGACCTCGAGACGGTCAACGTCCTCCTTTGAGTACTGACGATAGCCCTTAGGCGTACGATGAGGGGTGATGAGCCCCTCATCTTCTAGAAATCTAATTTTTGAGTTCGATAGATCGGGGTATGCGCCTCGAAGAAGGTTGACGACTTGGCCGATACTCAGATAGTTTCGTTCGGCCATTACCTACTCACCGGTTTCGATGCGCTCCGGCGTGCTCTCGTGGTAGATGAGCGTGAACGTACCGATCTGAACGGAAGAGCCGTCGTGCAGCGGAGCACCGTTGACGATGGCGCCGTCAACCCAGGTGCCGTTGAGCGAGCCCAGATCCTCAATACGGGCGCCCAAGCCCTCACGAATAATGCGTGCGTGGCTGCGCGAGACGGTCATGTCGTTGAGGAAGATGCCGTTCGCGGGATCGCGGCCGATGGTGGTCACGTCGTCCTCGAGCTCAAAGGCAGCTCCGGTCTGCGGTCCCTTGACGATGGACAGAACAGGAGCGGTGATGCGCACGTTGGCCATAAGGTCGGGAACGGTGACATCGCTCGAAGGAACGCGGAAAACGCAAGTAGCGTCCGCAGTCTTATCGTTCTGAGGCATATTGTTAACCTTGTTGTCCATGACAACCCCTATCTAACGCGGCCACGCCGCAAAGAATGAACCGTACGTAATCATACCCCAATGAATCAGTCTTCGATTTCGGGGTTGAGAAAGTCGGTGTCCTCGTCCTCGGGATGCGCGATGGCCTGTTTAATGGCCGCCCCTCCCTTAATGGAATAGATGACAGCGGTGAGCATGGAGAAGATCACGCCGCCGTACACAAAGAAGATGCCGAGGGGCACCGAGCTGCCGTTGAGGCCCGGGAATGCCGTGAACGTGGCGGGCAGCAGATGCCAGCCGTCCACGACGGGAAAGCCCAGCAGCATGAGCGAGAAGCCGGTCATGAGCAGTGCCGTGGCAATTTTCCCGGGAAAGACGACGTCGATGGGGCGACGGTGGTAGTGGCGTACGATGAGCGTGCCGATGCCCAGGTAGATATCGCGGCCGATGATGAGCACACAGACCCAGATGGGCAACTCGCCGCGGACTACCAGGCCCAGAACGCCCGTAAACAGCAGCGCACGGTCGCAAATGGGATCCATGACCTTGCCGAGCCACGAGACCGTTTTGGTCATGCGGGCAATTTGACCGTCCATCCAGTCGGTGGAAGCCGCGATGGCATAGATGACAATGGCGACGACGCGGTTGTTGTCCGTCACAAACAGGTACAGGAAAACAAGCGTGAGGACCAGGCGCGTAAAGGTAATGAAATTGGAGATCGTGAAGATCTTATTCGACGGGTAATCGGAAGTGCCGATAAGCTCCTTTTTGATCTTCTTCTTGATGCCCACAGGACTCCCCCGCTGGTAAACGACAAAACTTTCGATACTATACCCGTTCTGGCGATGTCTATCCAGCGCTGCCATAGAGAGTCCAGACATATGGAGGACGGTATCGGGCAGGATGTCTATCGCTTTTGTGTACGTCAGCCTCCAAACATGTCATCAATTGTCGTATTTGGAGGGTGACGTACAAGTTTTTGTTGAGCGAAAGTATCGATTAATAAAGCCGTTGATTCTTCGTTGCTTACTTTATTGATTCTTAACAAAAAAGGTCAGGCACTAGGTGCCTGACCTGCAAACTTCTTGGCAGGACGACTGGATTCGAACCAGCGACCCCTTGACCCCCAGCGGGGTCAGAATGACCCTGACCTGTGCTTATTTTGTTAAAACACGCGCAGATAGCGCAAGTAGCGCATTTCCGCATTTGCAAATTTTACCAGCTCAGCGCGGTCTGTCCAGATAGCATATTTTCGGCTTCGAGGAGCGCGGTGCAGCCGATGATTTAATCAACGGGGGTAGGAGCCCCGAATCGTCGCCTCTCCGGGTTCCCGCAGGTGGGCCCGCCTGTTTCTAATCAACTGCGGATTTAGGAGCAGACATGCAGAACGAGAAATGCAGCAATAAAACCTTACGCGTATGCGGAGCCGGCGGCGTGAGGAAGAACAAGGGCAAATGGCAGGCTGTCGTGACGGTGGCCGACGAGATGACCGGGAAGAAGGTCCAGAGGACCAGGAACACCCGCGTGCCCTGCCTGAAGCAGAGCACGCGGGGAAAGGCGGCGGCGATGCGCGTCCTCGCGGAATTCAGGTCGGAGGTCGAGCTGGAACTCGCCGAGGCCGAGGAGGCGAGGGCCGCTATCGGCGCCGGGCTTCCCGCCGAACAGCGGGATGACTACGCCGCGCTGCCGCTTTCCGAGGCGCTCGAGAAGTTCATCGACTTCTGCCTGGAGATGAACAGGATCACCCCGACGACCCGCGACGACTACCACTACAGCGCCCTGCACATCGAGCGAGACGAGCTGGGTCTGGTCCCCGTGAACGAGGTGACGACCGACGACGTCAACGCGTGGTCGAGGCGCAGGATCGCCCTGGGCACGGCGCCGGACACGCTCAACAAGTCATTCAAGCTCGGCAAGCGGCTCTACGCCGTCCTGCTGAAGCGCAGCAACGACACGATCGGGAGGAACCCGTTCGACGGCGCCCTCGCGCCCAGGGTCATCGCCAGGCCCAGGAACGCGCTGCGCTCCGACCTCGTGCCGAAGCTCAACTCGGTGACCTCGATGATGCCGGACTCGACCTTCAGGCGGGCGGTCGTGCTCGCCCTGCACACCGGGATGCGCATCGGCGAGGTCTGCGGCCTGCGCTGGTGTGACGTCGACTTCGAGTCGGGGCTCATCACGGTCAGGCACTCGGTGGCCTACGTCAAGGACAGGGGCTCCTTCATCAAGGACACCAAGAACCACGACCTGAGGACGACCACCGTCGACCCGGTGGGCCTGCTCCCCTTCCTGAAAGAGATCCACGAGATCGATTCGCAGAGGCTCCGGGAGGCATCGGCCCTCGGCCTGCGCGACCTCGCGGACAGCTACGTCGTGTCGCGGCCGGACGGCTCCTTCGCCACCACCAGTTACATCCGCAGGGCGTTCAAGACGTTCTCGGAGACCAACGGCCTCATGGGCACCAACGACGAGCTGATCACGTTCCACGGCCTGCGCCACACCTTCGCGACGCAGTGGATCCGCCACGGCGGCGACATCAAGGCGCTGCAGTCGATCTTCGGGCACAAGGACGCCATGGTCACGCTCAACGTCTACGCCGACATCGAGCCGATGTCCAAGATCCAGAACATGCTGCGCGTGTCGCCGAGCCTGTGGCGAGGCTACCTCGGCCTGAGGGTGGACCCCGGCCCCATGTTCCAGCAGAAGATCCGCGAGGCGATCGAGACGCTCGAGGCGTTCGGCTACGGCATCTCCGAGCCTGACGACCGCAACGTCCTCATCCGCGACGTTCAGACGATAAGCCGCCTCTACACCACCGAGTACGCGGCAGTGCTGGGGGCCATCCCGACCGAGGCGACCGTGGTCGAGTAGAGGCTGAGACATGCGCTTTCCCAAATCCGTAGTGCAGGTACGGGAATGTGGAATCGCGTTAGATATATTCTACCCGGTCATCTCGGTGGCGCAAATCTTGGCACGGGTTTCCGCGAACGCGGACGCCCGTGCCCTTCTTTTTATGTTTACGCAAAGAGTCAGCGGGAATGCAGGTGAGGCCTCGCGGTTCAGGCCGGGGATTTTCAGCCGCGCCGCCCGATTTCGAATAAAGGCCTGCAGATGCAGACGGCTTTCGGGAGGCCCCGACGGCACCTCTCTCAAAAATGGGAGCATGGCCCGAGGGCGCCCATGGGCGGCCCTCCCGCCGTTCGGTTGGGCGGCGGCGTGTAGCCCCGTAGGCGTGTAGCCGTGTGGCGGTGTAGTGCGCTGCGGATGTAGACCTGTGGCGGCGTATGCCGAAACATATTCCCAATCCGGGAATGCACTTATATATAAGTGCAATCGTCTTGCCATAGACGGGAAACCCGTCGGCCGGGCGGGACCGGAGGGCCGGGCGGCGAATGCGAAAGGCCGGATGCAGCCGATGCCCTGAATGAGGTCCCAACACATGGGAGGGGCAGGTGAATCCATCTCTTTGGCCGCTCACGAGGGCATGGATTTCCCAGCCCTCGCCCCCGAGGACATCTTGCAGACGATTCGCAGGTCTCCGAGCGGTAGGTACCTGATGGAGCAGAGGGCCGCGCTGGCGTAGTTGCCGCACTTCGACGATATGGACGATGACGAGCTCCGCCAATTCGCCGCCCAAGTCAGGCCGTGATTTTATAGAATTCAGGGAGGACCGCTGTCACGTTCGCCGTTTAAGAAGGTGCCGCTTTGAAATATCTCGTCGAGGATTTCGATGATCCGGCAGATCCCGTCCAAGACTACGCCGACGCCAAGCAAATCGTCCGAAAAGTACTCGGCTCCCACCCATCGGTGAGACAAGCTGCCACATGGCCATGGAAGCCTCATTTATTTGCGAAGAACATCGGCTAGCCGCAGGATTGAAATCATCGACCGATAAGTGAGTTCCACTTTTTCGCCCGCAAGCAGTCGTTTCGAGCCAATCTCATCTAGCCCCACAAGCCGAGAAAACAGCGGGCCGCTCATCGTGGCATCGTCAATTGATTCCCTTATGGTCTTCAAAACGTCCGTATCATGAAGCGATGCCGAGCTGTAGGGGGCAACACGAGCGGAACTCTCAATTAACGACGAGACAAAAGGATGGAGATGCTTTGGACATAGTCCATCAAACACCACATCCCCATTGTCGTTCGAGCCGACCAGGCGCCAAGTATAATGATCGACCCAGTCATCTCCGTCATATATGGCGTCCATGAGCAACTTCCCGTCTAGAGAGAGAAACCTATTTGGACATCGGGGCGCAAGACCGCAATCCATATCGGGCCTGCAGCAGCTCCAACCCAACGCACCACATAGGTTCCCTTTCGTACATGTGTATCAATCTGCCCCGAAATGCCGGTGAATGCAATTCTAGACCCGTTTGTCGGATAGCAATCGACGTATTCTTGATGGACATGACTATTCGTCACAAATCATTCAGCGTATCGCCGGGGTTCCAGTAATACTCGATGCATCGGGATGCCCTCATTCCCCATTTTTCGAAGTTGAATATGATGACAGGACGACTAGGTTTACAAGTCAAGCAAGTTAAAAATCTATGTGGCCAATGTGATACCGTTGAACCCGCATATCGATAC
>CALGZY010000134.1 GCA_937934355.1 uncultured Collinsella sp.
GCAAACAGGCCGTAGATGCTGATGTTGGCCTTGGCGTAGAGGCCGTTAGCATACTCGGTCCACTTGGAGCTGGCGCTCGAAGCCTGCGAAGAGTACTGCTGGTAGGCGGTGTAATAGGCGGTCATGGCCTGCTTGTAGGTAGCGCTATCGGCCGTAAAGGCATCATCGGCAAAGGCCTTGGCATAGGTGCTGTCGGCATCCTTCCAGGTGCCCTTCTCGCTATCCCACTCGTCACCGGCAAGGTTGATGATGTAGTCGGCGTAATCCTTGCTCGCGGTCTCCTCGTTGCCGTCAGAGGGCTCGGTCGGAGCGGTCGGCATGCTTGCGGAGCTGTCGCCGACCTTCTTCTTGTAGAGCTTCTGCAGCGTCGCGGACTGACGGACGATCTGCTTGGCCTGGTCCTTGGACACGCCGTACTGCGTGGCCATGGTCTTGTAGTCGGAGGTGCCGATGGAATCCTCGGCGTACTTCTTCATTTCCTTAGAAGAGACGGTGATGCCCTCGTCCTCGGCAGCGTCCAGCAGGATCTTGTTGCGCACGTAGGACAGGATGACGTCGGCAGAGGGAGCGGTGTAGTCGCCATCGCTATCCTTGACGGTGTCGAGGCTGTACTGGCTCTCAATGGCCTCGCGCGCGGTGATGTCGCTCTTCTTGCCGTTGTAGCTGTAGCTTGCCACGGTCGAATCGAGCTGGTCCTTGGTGAGGGTCGCCGAGCCGACGCCCTTGCCGCCAAAACCACCGTTGCCGATAAAGAAGCCAATCACGGCAGCAATCACGATAGCGACCACAAAGGCGACAATCATCGTCTTCTTGTGCTTGGATGCATGGTCGTCCGCGTCGGAGTCGTCGTCCTCGTCCTGCTCCTCGGGTATGAGGTTCTCGTCGGCGGCGTCCGCGGCGATCTTTGCCTCCAGGCGAGCGTCCTCCTCCTCGGCCGTCGTACCGGCAGCAATGTGCTCGGCAGACGTACCGGCGACCAGATCGATCTTCTCCTCCTCATCACCGTCGGGGCCTTCGCCGCGCTCGATAATCTGGATGCCGTCGATCTCGTCCTTCTCGTCCTTCTTTTGAATCAGACCCATATCAGTTACTCCTTGTTAGGAAACATAGTCCGCAATAGAATACGCCCGACAGAGCGCCGGGCGTATTGATTCTCAGGTTATACGCAAACACTTAAGTACTATTTAGGCGTTTGCAGTCTGCATGCCTTAGGCCAGGTGCGCGATAACGGCATCGGCAAAGGCCTGCGTGCCCACAGCGCCCTCAACGGAGCCGGTCTGGGCACGACGAACGTCGCCGGTAACCTGCTCACCCTCGTCGAGCGTGGCAGAAACGGCGGCGCGAATGCGATTGGCCGCGTCGTTCTCGCCCAGGTGATCGAGCATCATCGCAGCAGAGAGGATCTCGGCCGTGGGGTTGGCGATATCCTGGCCAGCGATATCGGGCGCGGAGCCGTGCGTCGCCTCGAAGATGGCGCAGTCGGCACCGATGTTGGAACCGGGGGCCATCCCTAGGCCACCCACCAGGCCAGCGCACAGGTCGCTCACGATGTCGCCGTACAGGTTGGGCAGCACCAGGACATCGAAGTCGTTGGGGTTCTGGACCAGACCCATGCAAGTGGCGTCGACGATCTTGTCGTTGAACTCGATATCGGGATAGTTGGCAGCCACCTCGCGCGCCACGCGCAGGAACAGGCCGTCGGTCGCCTTCATGATGTTGGCCTTGTGCACGGCCGTCACCTTTTTGCGGCCGCAGCGGCGGGCGTACTCAAAGGCGTACTCCACAATGCGGCGGCTCTTGGCGATGGAAATCGGCTTAATTGAGATGGCGGAATCCGCAGCGAAGGTCTTCTGGCCCGAGCGCTCGACGAGCTGCGAGAGCTCCTCGACCTCGGCAGCGCCCTCATCGAACTCGATCCCGGCGTAGAGGTCCTCGGTGTTCTCGCGCACGATGACCAGGTCGACGTCGCGGAAGCGCGAGCCGTCGCCCGGCTGCGACAGGCAGGGGCGCACGCAGGCATACAGGTCGAAGTGCTTGCGCAGGGCCACGTTGACGCTGCGGAAACCCGTACCGACCGGCGTGGTGATGGGGCCCTTGATGGCAACCTTGGTCTCGGCGACCGCATCGAGCACGTGCTGGGGCAGTGGCGTGCCAAACTCGTCCATGACTCCGGCACCGGCCTCCTGGACGTTCCAGTTGATCTGGACACCGGTGGCCTCGACCACGCGGCGCATGGCCTGCGTAATCTCGGGACCGATACCGTCACCGGGGATCAGGACTACATCGTGCGCCATAATCTGTTACTCCTCGTCTTCGGCGTCGTCAGATTTTTTAACGCTAGCACGCTTCTTCTTTTTGGAGAGATCCAGGCCAAAACGTTTAACAAGCATTTCGCAAATCTCGCTCGAACGGGCCTTGAGATAGCTGCCCTTGCCGTTCTCGGCGTCGAACTTAAGGCGCAGCGCGAGCTTCTCGGCGACCTCGGCGTCAATCTCGCCCTGGCCAAACTCGTACAGGCAACCGAGCATGTCGCGATACTCGAGGTCGCCGTGGTAGCACTGGATGGCCTCGTCCAGGATGGGCCAAGCCTCGCGCGAACGCTCGACGCTCGTGGCGCCCCACACGCACAGCAGGCGGAAGGCGGCATAGCGCAGCGTGGACGAAATCTCATCGAACAGCGCGGTCTCGGCGCCCTCAAAGGCATCGCCCAGCTGCTCGGGGCAGGTGGTGGCGAGCGCCGCAAGGGCATCGAGGGCCTCCCAGCGGGTCTGAGCCTCGGGGCGGTCAAGTGCCTCGATCAGCGCGGGTACGCAGGGCACGACGCGCTGCGGATCGCGCTCGGCAAGCAGGTGCAGCACGCGGGCGGCAAACTGACGGATGCGGCGCGTGGGGCAGCCGAGCTCCTTGACCAGGCGGTCGACGGCGTTCTCGTTCTCCTCTGCCAGCTGAAGCTGTGCCAGCTCCTCGTCGGTGAGCTGTTCTTCCTTGTTTTCTGCCATAGTTACCTCTTCTTACTATTTCTTAGCGTGCTTGCCAGCACCCTTGCTGTCATCGGTGACCGAGATGAGCTGTCGGTCGGCCGCGCCATTGCGGCGTGCGCGGCGACGCTCCTCGGCATCGCCCGCGTCGGCGGCGGCGCGGTGAGCCTTGTTGACGTTAAAGACCTCGTCGTGCTTGCGCCACGGACCCACGGACTCGCCAAAGCTCATCTTAAGACCGGCGATAAAACCGCCGAGCCAGCCGATCGGCGCAAACTGCACCAGCGGGAACAGCGAGAACACCCAGGTCAGCAGGACGACTGCCGCCGCTCCTGCAAAATTGGCAATCCAGTAGTCGCGCTTGGTGATGACGCGCTTTTCGCACGCCCACTGGCCGCACAAAAAGCCGATGTAGATCGCAAAGAGAAAGAGCACCAGCGCAAGCACCACGAACGTCCAGCTCATGGGCGCTACTCCCCGTGATGGTGGCCGCAGCAGCACTCGTGGCCGTCGTCATGGCCGTGGCCGCCGCAGCACTCGTGGTCCTCGCCATGGTGGTGGCCGCAACCGCACTCATGGTCGTCGCCGTGCTCGCCGCAACCGCAGCCGTCCTCGTGAGCACCATGCTCTTCGGGACGATACTGCGACCAGTCCAGACCGGCGGCGATGGCGTCGGCCTCCTCCTTATAGAGGACCGTGATGGCCTGGGTACCCAGCTTGGCGCCGCCGATGGCGTCGAGCATGTCATAGAGCGTAAAGGCGACGTCGGCGCCGGGCAGCGCGAGCTCGCGATCATCGGCGTAGGCGAGCGCCAGACGCAGGTCCTTAATGAAGTGCTCGACCATAAAGCCGGGCTTGTAATCGCCGTCGAGCGCCTTGGGCGCCAGGCTCTCCATGGCGCCGGACTTGCCGGTGCCGCCCAGGATCATCTGGCGGGTCTTCTCCAGGTCAAGGCCGCTCAGCTCGGCAAATGCCATGGCGTCCGCCATGCCGACCATGCAGGCGCCCAGCGACACCTGATTGGCGAGCTTGGCAGCCTGGCCCTTGCCGGCGCCGTCGAAGCAGCAGATGTTGGCCGCAAAGGTGGCAAGGATGTCGCGGACCGGGGCGATGTCGTTCTCGGTAGCGCCCACGATAGCCGTGAGCGTGCCGGCGATAGCACCCGACTCGCCGCCGGTGACGGGGCAGTCAAACGCCATGCGACCAGAAACCTGGGCGGCCTCGGCAATGTCACGGGCAAGCTCGGGCGAGCTCGTGGTGAGGTCGATCAAGACCGCGCCGGGCTTAGTGCACGCGAGCAGGCCGTCGCCCGCCAGGTAGAGCTCCTCGACCTCGGAGGGATAGCCCACCATGGTAAAGACGACATCGGCGTTCGCCACGGCCTCGGCCGGCGTATCGGCCCAGACGGCGCCGCGCTCGATAAGCGCGGCGGCCTTGGACTTGGTGCGGTTGTTGACCGTGACGGGGTAGCCGGCGTCCAGGATGTGGCCGGCGATGGGGGCACCCATGATTCCGGTGCCGATGAATGCGACGGAGAGCTTGTTTGCCATGAAACCTTTCCTTTTGGGTTGGGTGTTGTTACCAGGTTAAAATACTCGGTGCCAGCGTTTCGGCCGTGACTTGAGGGCACTTGCAGCCGCAGCGCCTACCTACTCGCCTCGCACGCGGCGCGCGATGCGGTCGGAAAGCGAGGCTTTCTCGGCGCGATTCTTGCCCCAAAACGCGCAGGCCACCATGCCGGGGCCCACGTGCGAGCCAATGGTGGGACCCACGGAGCTGCGAATGATCGTGACGTCGGCGCAGCCCTCCTCCTTGCGGATGGCGGCTTCGAGCCAGTCACCGTCCTTTTCGGCATCGGCCGTCATGATGGCGATGGGCATGGTGCGGTCGGGCACGTAGTTCTCGCGGAACGACTTGAGGATGGACTTGAGCGCCTTCTTGCGGCCGCGGTTGACGCCAATCAGCGACAGCGAGCCGGCAAGGTCGTAGGAGAGCTCGGGCTTGACATCGAGCTTTGCCGTGAGCTGCGCCGCCGCGGGCGGAATGCGGCCGCCGGCAGCCAGCGCGTCGAAGCTCTCGAGCGTAAAGTAGCCGTGGACGTAGGTCTTTGCCTCGTTTGCCCAGTCGACCAGCTGCTTGGCGGTGAGTCCCGCCGAGCGCTGGCGCACGGCCTCGAGCGCCAGGAGCGCGCCGGTCGCGCAGGGCAGAGCGTTGTCGACCACGTAGAGCTCAAAGTTGGGATACTCGGCGCGCACGGCATCTGCCGCCTGGCACGCGGAGTTGTAGCTCGACGACAGCGCCGAGGTAAAGCACAGGTAGACCGTGGGCGTGCCCTCCTTGGCACACTCGGTAAAGAACTCGATATAGCGACCGAGCGACACAGCCGAGGTGGACACGCGAGCGCCGGCGCGCATGCGGTCGTAGAACTCCTTGGGTGTGATGCTCGACCAGATGTCATCCGTGCGCTCCTCGCCATCGATAATGAAGGGGAAACCCAGGATATCGACATCGAGGTTCGCGGCGACCTCGGGGCTAAAGTCGCAGCAAGTATCGACGACGATGCGGCAACGGTCCGAATGACCGGCGGATGCGGCCTTGTCCATCAAAGCGACTCCTTACGTAAAAAGGCGGCCACCCGCATGGGATGGCCGCCAACCGTTAACTCATGCAAGTTAACGTATTTTACTCGTCAAGTGTTTCGATGCGGGGCTTGATGATGCCATATCCACCATTCTTACGGTGATACACCACATTGATGAGGCCAGTCGTCGCGTTCTCGAACACGTAGAAGTCGTGACCCAGCAGATCGGTCTGCACCAGCGCCTGCTCCTCAGTCATCGGGGTGACGTCGATAACCTTCTCGCGGACGAGCAGGTCGTCCTCCTCCTCGGGCAGCAGCAGGTCGGCCAGATCCTCAACGCGCTCGACCGGCGCAACATCCGCGGCGCTGGCACCACCCTGGCGGTTGTCCACGACCTTGGTCTTGAACTTGCGCAGCTGGCGGGTAACCTTATCGGCGGAGAGGTCGATGGCAGCATACATATCTGCGCCGTGCTCGGCAACGCGAATCACCGAACCGCGGGCACGAGCCGTGACCTCGACGATTGCCGGGTTGGGGTTCGAGGGGTTCTTCTCATAACGAAGCACGACGTCGACTGTCATGGGCTCGATGTCGAAAACCTTGAGCGCCTCGCCGATTTTCTCATCCACATGCGCACGCAGAGCATCGGTTACCGTCGTCTTGCGTCCAGAAACCTTGATATCCATACGTGGCTCCAATCTGCCTCGGGGACTTACTGTACTGGCTATGTACCCATTGCCGTGCATTTAATCAC
>CALGZY010000135.1 GCA_937934355.1 uncultured Collinsella sp.
GTCGAGACCGATGGCGTGGCGCCGGGCCACAAGGTGGGCGGCATGGTGTTTGGCTTCGATGCCGAAAAGGTGCAGGCCGCTATCGAGGCGACGCGCACGATGCCGGGTATCGGCTATGTGCGCGTGTGGCTGGCGAGCGGCGAGCTTACCGTGGGCGACGACATCATGCTCGTGCTCATTGGCGGAGACATTCGCCCGCATGTGGTCGATGCGCTGCAGTCGCTCGTCGGCACCATCAAGAACGAGTGCGTGAGCGAGGTCGAGCGCGAGGCGTAAGGCCTCGTCGGCAATCCGAGTCTGTCTATAGCGAAAGCCCGCCGGCAGTTCATGTAGATCTGCCAGCGGGCTTTGATGTGTTGGAGCTATTTTGCTCGGGCGTTTGCTACACGCGTGTGGCGTCCTTGGGGCTCATGGTCATACTCTGAAAACGGTTCTCCATATATTCGTTATCGAAATGCTTGTCATAGAACTGTGCGACGGGAATATTTCGAATGGTTCCGTTGACGCGCTGATACCAATAGTCGAGCGATTGCAACGTCATGACGCCGTCGATCAACATGACGGCGGTCAGGATGACGGTAGCAGAGTAGCGGCGTTTCCATGGAATCATATTGATGAGCTTAAGCAGGCGCGGCAGCAAGACCTTGATCCAGATGAGGCCACCCAGGCCCCACATGCAGGCAAACGGCGTGCATGTGCGTCCCCCGGTCAATACCGCGATGGGATCGGGCATGCCGAATAGCCTAATGTGTGAATAGCTCCACGACACCACGCCAAATGAGGTCTGCATAAACCAGCCTACAAACACCTCGAAAGCGCCGCCGATCAGGGCACTTACCAGGAAAATGATCAGAGGATTCTTTTTATAGAAGCGGTTGAGCGCCATGGTCATGAGCACCGCGCCAAATCCGTAGATGGGGCTAAAGGGGCCAAATAGCATACCGGCACGGTCCTGATAGACGCCGGGATCGACGACGACCATATGCCAGACTTCCTCGAGAATGAGACCTAACACGCTGCAGACGAAGAATACCCAGAACAGGTTGAAGTAGTTGAGCTTGATGTAGCCCTCGCCGGTTTCGTCGCGGCCGAGCATCCCCTCGGCGGCGGCATCGCGGTCGAGCATCTCTTGCAGACGGCGCTGCAGTTCGCGCTCCTGGCGTAGCGTGGGGTCGACGGTGGCCGACAGCGCAATGAGGATGACAAGCTGGACGGCGGGGCGCAGCAGGAAGGGTCCGATGCCCTGGAGCATCACGTCAACTAAAAGCTCCACGACGGTAAATGCGATGAGGACGTAAGACAGGCGGGCGGCATTGCGCCGCTGGTCCTTGATGAGGTCCAGGCCAAAGACGATCAAGATGATCGCGCTTGCCGCCGAGAGCATAATGCCGGCGACGATAAGGCCAACCGCGACCAGGGTGTTATCACCGAGCTTAGCGGCGACGTTGCCGTTAATGAGTGCGGTGATGACCTGCCACATAAAGACGGCGACTGACGGGAGCGTGCCCACGCCAGATAGGGTGCACAGGACTGCGTAGACCTTGATGATAAGGGGGATCTTCTTGGCCTCCGTGGTGCTGGGGACACTGGGGTCGAGTTGATTTCGATCCATACGCTACCTTTCTCGTCTTGTAGTAGCCTACAAGGATACGCCGACGACCAGCTAAAAGACAGGACGAACGTCCCAATTGCAACAATGTAGCCCCTAGCGCGGGCGAGACACGGCGCACGGGAAGTCTTCGAGGCCGTTGCCCCTGAGAGTGGACTACCCAATAAAATGTTTGGTCGCAAAACGGATAATAAGCTCGGTGGGCTTTTAAAAAGCGCTGCTCATGCGCGGGGGAGCGCGTCGCGCCGTGCGTATAATAAGGCGGGTAACGCCAAAATAC
>CALGZY010000136.1 GCA_937934355.1 uncultured Collinsella sp.
TAGCCGTCCTCGTCCTTTTCGATCGCAAGCGTGGCGGGAACGTTTTCCAGCGCACGCGTGATGCGCTCGGCCTCATCGGTCGAGCGATCGATGCGAAAATCGAGCTCGGGCGTGACACGCCAATCGAGCGAGCGAGCCAACAGGCTGCGAATACGGCCCTTAGCGCTTGCGAGCGCCTCCATGACCTCGTCGTAGCGGCTCGCATCGCACGACACGTACACGCGCGCGAACGAACGGTCCACCGCGACCTCGACCGCAGTCAAAGTAACCAGGTCGAGACGCGGATCGGAAACCTCAAAGAGCAGGATATAACCGAGCTTCTCGCGAAGCTGCTCGCCCAAACGGCGGGTTGCCTGCGTTTGCTTCATAGCGCTACCCCCTACTCGGTACGGGCAACCTGGTCGATACGGTAACCCTCAATCTGGTCGCCGGGCTTGATGTCCTGGAAGTTCTCCAGGCCAATGCCGCCCTCGGAACCGCTCTTGAGGCTCTTGGCCTCGTCCTTGTAGTGGCGCATCGAGGCGATCTTGCCGTTAAAGACCACAATGCCGTCACGCACCAGGCGCACGGAATCGGTCGCGGCGATCTCGCCCTCCTCCACGCGGACACCGGCGGCGATGCCGACTTTGGGCACCTTGAAGGTGTCCAGGACGGTCGCGGTACCCGTGGAGACCTCGACCTCGGTGGGCTTGAGCATGCCGATGCGGGCAGCGTCGAGCTCCTCGAGGCACTTATAGATAACGTCGTAGCAACGGATCTCGACGCCCTCGCGCTCGGCGGCGGAGCGGGCCTTGCCGTCGGGACGCACGCCAAAGCCGATGATGATGGCGTTGGAGGCGTCTGCCAGGACGACGTCGGTCTCGTTGATGGCGCCGACGGCGGAGTGGATCGTGTTGATGCGGACCTCGGACTGATCCATCTTGTCGAGCGAGTCCTGAAGGGCCTCGATGGAACCCTGGACGTCGGCCTTGATGATCAGGTTGAGCTCCTTGACCTCGGCGTCGGCGATGGTCTCGAAGAGGTTCTCGAGTGTGACGTGCTTCACGCGGCTCTGCTCCTCGATACGGGCCTTGAGCGAGCGCTCATCGGCCAGGGCGCGAGCCTCGCGCTCGTCCTCGAACACGCGGAACTCGTCGCCGGCGTTGGGCACGGACTGCAGGCCCAGGATCTCGACGGCGTCGGAGGGGCCGGCCTCGGTGACGGCGTTGCCCTTGGGATCGAGCATGGCGCGGACGCGGCCGTAGGTAAGGCCGGCGACCAGCGTATCGCCCACGCGCAGGGTACCGCGGGTCACGAGCACGGTGGCAACCGAGCCGCGGCCCTTGTCGAGCTTAGCCTCGAGGACATTGCCCGAAGCGAACGTATCAGGGTTGGCCTTGAGCTCGAGCACGTCGGCCTGGAGCAGGACGGTCTCGAGCAGGTCGTCGATACCGATCTTCTGCTTGGCCGAGATGTTGACGAACATGTTCTGTCCGCCCCACTCCTCGGGGATGATGCCGTACTCGGTAAGCTCCTGGCGCACGCGGTCGGGGTTGGCGCCCGGCTTATCGATCTTGTTGACGGCGACGACGATGGGAACGCCGGCGGCCTTGGCGTGGTTGATCGACTCGATGGTCTGGGGCATGACGCCGTCGTCGGCAGCCACGATCAGGATGACGATGTCGGTCACCTTGGCGCCGCGGGCACGCATAGCCGTAAAGGTGGCGTGACCAGGGGTATCGATGAAGGTGATCTTGCGGTCGTTGATCATGACCTGCGAAGCGCCGATGGCCTGCGTAATGCCGCCCGCCTCGCCGGCAGCGACGCCGGTGTGACGGATGGCGTCGAGGAGGCTCGTCTTGCCGTGGTCGACGTGGCCCATGACGGTGACGACCGGGGCGCGCGGCTTAAGGTCGGCGGGATCGTCGTAGAACGAGAAGGTGTTCTCCTCCTCGGGGGTGATGATCTTGATCTGGCGACCCAGGTCGTCGGCAACGAGCTCGACGAGGTCATCGGACATGGACTGCGTCATGGTAAGCGGCGTGCCCAGCAGGAACAGGCGCTTGATGATGTCGTTGGCCGGAACGTCGAGCGCCTCGGCAAGCTCCTGGACGGTAACGCCCTGGGAGACCTTGATGGCGTCGAGGTCCTCGGGGTTCACGCCCTGGGCCAGCGCCTCCTC
>CALGZY010000137.1 GCA_937934355.1 uncultured Collinsella sp.
TGGAGGAAGACTTTAAGATGCTGGGCGACTATCTGGAGCGACATCCCGCACCAGAGGACGCCTCGGAATAATAAGGAGCATATATGTCCCTGGAGCGCCTGGGGGTAGGTACTTACAAAACGACTTGCGCTGCCGATACGGAGTACTTTGGCGAGCTAATTGCACCGTGCCTTGAGGACGGCGATGTGCTCATCCTGACCGGTGGCCTGGGGGCGGGCAAAACTCACTTTACCAAGGGCGTCTCGCGCGGGCTGGGCGATGGGCATATGGTTACGAGCCCTACGTTTGCGCTCATGGCCGTTCACGATCAAGGCCGTATTCCGCTGTTTCACTTTGATCTATACCGCCTGGAGCATGCCTACGAGCTCGAGGATACGGGCATTTTCGATGTGCTGGGCTATGAGGGTGCTTGCCTGCTGGAATGGGGCGAACAATTCCAAGACGAGCTGACGGATGAGTATCTTTCGGTGACGCTCAAGCGTGATGAGGGCGACAGTGATGTGCGAACGATAACGCTCGAGGCGCACGGTGACCGCGCAATGGAGCTTTCCCATTTGATTGATAAGGCTGTACAAGATGAGCTTGCATAACGACAACGCGCTGGTGGTGGCGCTCGATACTTCGACCGACATGCTTGCCTGCGCGGCAAGCTGGATTGATGGGCAGACGGGCGAGACGAAGCTCGTGAGTGGCGACCACATGTGTCGCCGTCACGCCAACGTTGAGCTCGTGAATACCGTTGATGGCGTGCTGGCTCAAGCCGGTCTGGATCGCAGCGATGTTGGTTGCTATGTGGTCGGCCGCGGCCCGGGGTCCTTTACGGGTGTGCGCATCGGCATCTCCACTGCCAAGGGCCTCGCGCGTGGTGCCAATGTTCCGCTGCTGGGCGTGTCGACGCTCGACGCTTGCGCTTGGACGGCGTGGAAGGCTGGCGTGCGCGGCAAGCTTGGTATCTTGGCCGATGCTATGCGCGGTGAGGTATATCCGGCGCTGTATATGCTGGTTGATGAGGGTCCCGAGCGTCAATTTGAGCGCGAACACGTGGTCAAGGCCGCCGTGGCGCTCGATGAGTGGCGCCAAGCAGCGGACTGGGACCAGGTTCAGCTGACCGGTGACGGTCTCGTGCGCTATGGCAAGCTGCTGGGTGAGGACGAGACCGCCCGCTGCGTGGAGCGCGACCTGTGGTGGCCTTCGGGCGAGGGCTTGCTGCTCGCGCACGCTGCGGGTGACGGCGATCCGGCCCGCGTCTTGCCGATTTACACGCGCCTTTCGGATGCCGAGGAAAACGAGCGCAAGCGTCTTGGTCTTGCCGAGAGTGCGCAGAGCGAAATTACGGGTGTTGCCGATGAGCTCGCCGGTCGTCATCTGCAGTTCCGTCCCATGGGCGCGGCGGATGCCGAGGGCACGAGCGCGTTGGAGGCTGCCTGCTTTGAAGGTGCCGGACACGAGGCGTGGACGCCGGGCATGTTCCTGTCCGAACTGGGCGAGGACGTCGCTGCGCCGCGTAGTTGGTGGGTGGCACACGACGACGGCAAGCTGCTGGGCCTTGCCGGCGGTATGGTCGTGGACGGTGATGTGCAGATTCTGGATGTCGCCGTCGACCCGGCACATCGCCGCGAGGGCATTGCCCGCAAGCTGCTGTCGCACGTGAGCTATGATGCCCAGATGCTCGGCTGCACCACGGCTTCGCTCGAGGTCGAGGACGGTAACGAGGGGGCGATCGCGCTTTATAACGCTCTGGGCTTTACCGAGGCTGGCCGTCGCCGCGGCTACTACGGTGTCGGCAAGGATGCCATCGTCATGACGGCTCCGCTGCCCCTGGTGCTTCCGGTCGACAATGCTTCGCCCGAGCCGACGGCGGCAGAGCAGCGCGTATGGCCGCTGCCTGCGCCTGGGCGCTCCGAGGGGGAGCGTGCCGAAATTGAGCGCCGCCGCCTAGTGCTCGCTATCGAGAGTTCCTGCGACGAGACGGCCGTGGCGATTATCGATGCGGATGGCAATATGCTGGCCAACCAGGTGTCGACACAGATTGATTTTCATGCCCGCTTTGGCGGCGTGGTGCCCGAGATCGCCTCGCGCAAACACGTTGAGGTGATTGTGAGTGTCGTGGATGCGGCGCTCGAGGATGCCGCAGCATCGCTCGGTCTTGAGGGTGGAGCCATTGCCCCCAGCGAGCTTGCCGCCGTGGGCGTGACACAGGGTCCGGGCCTGGTGGGCGCCCTCGTGGTGGGCGTTGCCTTTGCCAAAGGCTTTGCCTACGCTGCCGGTAAGCCGCTCGTATGCGTCAACCATCTGGAGGGGCACCTGTTTGCCAACTTGCTGGCGCAGCCCGACCTCAAGCCGCCGTTCATCTTCACGCTTGTCTCGGGCGGGCACACCATGCTCGTGCACGTGAAGGCATGGGGCGACTACGAGGTGCTTGGTGAGACACTCGACGATGCTGTGGGCGAGGCCTTCGACAAGGTAGCCAAGGCGTTGGGTCTGGGCTATCCCGGTGGCCCCATCATCTCCAAGCTGGCCGAGACAGGCAACCCCAAGGCGATCGATTTTCCCCGCGCGCTTAACAGCAGGGGAGACTATCGTTTCTCGCTTTCGGGCCTCAAGACGGCGGTGACGCTCTACATCGAGCAAGAGACCAAAGCCGGGCGCACGATTCACCTGCCCGATCTGGCGGCTTCGTTTGAGGCGGCTGTCTTTGACGTGCAGTACAAGAAGGCCAAAAACGCATTGCACGCTACCGGATGTAAGGAATACTGCATCGGCGGCGGCGTCTCGGCCAACCCGCATCTGCGCGAGATGATGATCAAGAAGCTTGGACGTCAGGGGATTCGCGTAACGGTGCCGCCCTTGTCTGCCTGTACCGATAACGCAGCCATGATCGCGGAGGTCGCCCGCCGTAAATTCGACCGAGGCGAAATCTCGCCGTTCGACGTCGACGCCGATCCAAACATGACGCTGTAGCTGGTACGGCGCGGTCCCCGGACGGAGGGGCCGGATATAAGGTTTCCTGCTCTACAGTCCTGCGCAAGACGAAGGCCACATTAAGTGGCCTTCT
>CALGZY010000138.1 GCA_937934355.1 uncultured Collinsella sp.
TACGTGGGCGTCGTCGTGGTGGGTGCGCAGCTCGCGCTGACCGGCAATGCCACGCCCGGCGACATCCAGAGCTTTATCCAGTACGTTCGCAACTTTACGCAGCCCGTGCAGCAACTGGGCAACGTGAGCAACACGATGCAGTCGATGGCAGCCGCCACCGAGCGTGTGTTTGAGTTCCTGGCCGCGCCCGAGGAGGAGCAGAAAGCCGACGCGCAGATTCCCGAAAAGCGCCCCGGCCATGTGGAGTTCGACCACGTCAAGTTTGGCTACACGCCCGACAAGACCATCATCCACGACTTTAGCTGCGAGGCACAGCCCGGCCAGACCATCGCCATCGTCGGCCCCACCGGCGCCGGCAAGACCACGCTCATTAAGCTGCTGCAGCGCTTCTACGACGTGGACGGCGGCTCGCTGCGTGTCGAGGGCGTCGATGTGCGCGACTGGGACCGCGCTGCACTGCGCGGCGAGTTTGCCATGGTGCTGCAGGACACCTGGCTGTTTAACGGCACCATCCGCGAGAACATCCGCTACGGACGCCCCGACGCGAGCGATGCCGAGGTCGAGGCCGCTGCGCGCGCCGCACGCTGCGACCACTTTATTCATACGCTCGCCGGTGGCTACGACTTTATGATCAACGAGGAGGGCACCAACCTGTCGCAGGGTCAGCGCCAGCTCGTGACCATCGCCCGTGCCATTTTGGCCGACCGCCCGGCGCTGATTCTGGACGAGGCGACTTCCAACGTCGACACACGTACCGAGGAGCTCATTCAGCGCGCCATGGATGCGCTGATGCAGGGCCGCACCAGCTTTGTCATCGCGCACCGCCTGTCCACGATCCGCAACGCCGACGTGATCTTGGTGATTCGCGACGGCGACATCGTCGAGAAGGGCACGCACGACGAGCTGCTCGCCCAAGGCGGCTTCTACGCCGATCTGTACAATTCGCAGTTCGACGAAGCGGCGTAAAAACCGGCGGCAAACAACCGCAATGCCAAGAAAACGGGGGCGCAGGACAACCTGTGCCCCCGTTTTTTGTTCTGCGACCTTCAAACCGCCTCCCCTGGGACCTGATTGACAGCCCCTTCGAGGCCCCGTGGGCAAAAAATGGCAAATATGAGTACTGTTACCTTTTTAGTAACAGCCAAAACAGCCCCAAATGCCGTTTTCACAGCTTACACGCGTCCCTAAATTGATCAAACAGCCCTATAGCGAACTTATATGTGTTTACGTTAATGAACATATTTTGCTGTTATGTCTATTATTTTGCGAAGGCAATATGATACTAAGATAGCAACCGTACTCATATTTGGCATTTTTTGCCCACAGGGTATTTCCTGGGGAACCGACAACAGCCTTAGGGTCCCGCGCGGCGCCGCTCCCTCCCGGCATCCGCCGACGTTTACCCAGATAAAACCTGCCAAAATAAACCTGTCCCTCTTTGGTAGGTTTCGGGGTGACAAGGGCTTGCACTTTAGCGTGCGACAGCGGATAATGCCGAGCATTCGACAATACGCTTTTTGCTCTTTCTATAGATTGAGGAGACCCCTATGGCCATGGAATTCAAACGCAGGCTGCCGATCCCCATGGAGATCCGCGAGGAAATGCCGCTTTCTGCCGAGCTTACCGCCAAAAAGCAGGCATTTGACGCCGAGGTCGCCAAAGTCTTTACCGGCGAGGACACACGCAAGGTGCTCATCATCGGCCCGTGCTCTGCCGACCGCGAGGATTCGGTGCTTGAGTATATGAACCGACTGGCCAAGACCGCCGAGGAGGTCAAGGACAAGCTCATCATCATTCCGCGCGTCTACACCAATAAGCCGCGCACCAAGGGCACCGGTTACAAGGGTCTTCTGCACAACCCCAACCCCGAGGCTCCCGACGACCTGCTCGAGGGCGTCAAGGCCATCCGCCATATGCACCTGCGCGTTATTGAGGAAACGGGCTTCTTCACCGCCGACGAGATGCTCTATCCGTCCAACTACCAATACCTCGTTGACCTGCTGAGCTATGTTGCCGTGGGCGCACGCTCGGTCGAAAACCAGGAGCATCGCCTGGTATCGAGCGGCATTTCGGTACCCGTTGGCATGAAGAATCCCACTGCCGGCTCTACCACCGTTATGCTCAACTCCATTTACGCCGCGCAGGCGCACCAGAGCTTCATCTTCCGCAACTGGGAGGTCGAGTGCGACGGCAACCCGCTCGCACACGCCGTTATGCGTGGCTACATCGGTCTCGATGGGCGCACCTACCCCAACTACCACTACGAACACCTGGAACGCCTGGCCGAACGCTATACCGAGCATGCCGGCTATGCCAATCCGGCAGCGGTCATCGACTGCAACCACGACAACTCGGGCAAGCGTCCGCTGGAGCAGTATCGCATTTGCAAGGAGGTGCTCGACAGCTGCCGCCGCAACGAGTCCATCTCCAAGCTGGTCAAGGGCTTTATGATCGAGTCCTACCTGGAGGACGGCAACCAGCCGGTCGACGGCGGTGTCTTTGGCAAGTCGATCACCGACCCGTGCCTGGGCTGGGAAAAGACCGACTACCTCATCCACGAGATCGCGGAGCGGGTGTAGGTTACGGCGTTTTACCAAACGCCGTAACCGGCCGACGCTGCGCGGGTCGCATTTGGACAATCTGACGTTCAACTTCAAGGGCGCGACCAGAAGGTCAGCGCC
>CALGZY010000139.1 GCA_937934355.1 uncultured Collinsella sp.
CAATGGTATATGGATGCGCCATCGACGTCTTCAATACAGAAGATATCAGTGCGGAATGTAGGGCGGCCCCGCTGCGGGGTTTTCCGCTGCGAGGCCGCTCGTGATCTACGCCGGAGTTTGTCGTAGACGTTTCTAATTGGCAAACAGGTTCTTGAGGTTGAACTCGGCTTGGACGGTGCGGAGCATGAGGTCGGTGTCGTCCAGACCCAGATGCTGCTCGTTGGCATCGGCGGCGAGGGTGCCACGGCGGCGCGCCCAGTTCTCGAGCGCGGCGGGCGCGGACTCGCGGGGGAGCGAGCGCACGTCGGCGTCCAAGCTGCGGCAGATCTGGCGCGAGTCGATGACGATAATCTTGCCGGCGCGGCGTGCCTCGGCGTAACCGTCCAGATGAATTTTGAACCAGCTGTCCTCGAACGCGGCGTTATGCGCCATGTACGGGTACTTCTTCATAAGCTTGAGCAGCTGCTTCTGCAATTCCTTGTTCTCGCGGAAGGGCGTTTTGCCGTCGATGTCGTCCCAGATGATGTGGTGGATATTCGACAGCGGCACATCCTTGCCGCGGTAGATATCGGGCAGGCCGCAGTAGTGTGCCTCGGCGTCATGCGGCACGGCGTCGCTGGTGAGGTCCATGATTTCCCAGCCCACGTTGATGATATAGCCGCGCTCGGGTGCACGGCCGGTGGTCTCGATGTCGATACCGAGCACGGTGCCCTGGATGGGCTTGCGGGCGTAGGCCACGCCGAGCGCGTCGCGGTCGCCGCGGATCTCGCGCATGACCGACGCGGCGGTGCGCTTTTGCATCTTACCGATGGCGGCGCAGGTGTCGGCATCGGACAGGCCGCGCGAAAGCGTCGCGGGCGTCACGTTGCGCAGGCGCGCCTCGCCAATCTGGTCGCACAGGTCGCGGTTGCGGTCAGCCAGGTCGCGCACGGTGGCAAAGTCGAAGCTGGGGTCGCCCTCGGCGGTAAAGTACTCGGTTTCGAGCACCTTAAGGGCCTCCTCGCCCTTCTGGCGCTCGGACTCCATGGCGCCGTGATCGCCATAGATAAACATGGGAATAAACGGCTGGCGCTCGTATTCGAGTGCTTGTGAAACGTTCATATAACTGCTCCTTGGACGGGCCGCAGCGCGCGGCTCGGGTTCATTGAGATGTGGCGAGATGATAGTTTACCATGGGCAACTATTGGCATCGCGCCTAGGACAACTACAATACCCTAGTTGACCGCTAGGACTTTTACAATGCTGCCGAAAGACACGAAAGGTTCCATCCGTCATGGATTTGCTGATTGATATTCTGCTCGACGCCGGCAAGGACACGCTCTCGCTTGTGCCGTTTTTGTTGGTGACGTATCTGGCCCTCGAGACCTTGGAGCACGTCGCGGGCGACCGCGTTAACGGGGCCATCAAGCGCGCCGGCGCCGCGGGTCCCGTGGTTGGCTCGTTGCTGGGTATGGTGCCGCAGTGCGGCTTTTCGGCCATGGCGGCAACGCTGTACGCCGGTCGCGTCGTGACCTTGGGCACGTTGGTGGCGGTGTTCCTTTCGACCTCCGACGAGATGCTGCCGCTGCTACTTGCCGAGCAGGTTCCCGTGCAGACCATGGCGATGCTTTTGGCTTCGAAGGCACTGATCGCGCTGGTCACGGGCTTTATCGTGGACGCGGCTATCCGCGGCCTTCGTCGTAACGCTCGCGCGCATGCGGCGATTCGCCGTACCGTGCTGGGGACCGCTTCCAATCCGGCTCATGTGAACTGCGCGCACGACGACCATACCGGGGGCGACATCATTGATGAAGTGGCCGAGGCGGGCGTGAGCGCCGATCACATCCATGAGCTGTGCGAGCGCGACCATTGCGGTTGCGATGAAGACGAGGACGAGTACGAACACGGACATGGACACGATCACGGTCATGGGGGCGAGCATGAACACCATGATGGCCACGGTCACTCCCACTCTCACGAGAGCGCGCCCCTCCTGTCGATTATTCGCAGCGCCATCTCGCACACCGTGCAGGTATCGGTATTCATTTTTCTGGTGACGCTGATTCTGGTCGCCGTGCTCGAGACCTTCGGCGAGTCCGCGATCGAGCAGTTCCTGCGTGGCAACGAGACGCTCGCCGTCCTGGGTTCGGCGCTTGTCGGCCTGATCCCCAACTGCTCGGCCAGCGTCGTCATCACGCAACTGTACCTGGAAGGCGCGCTGCAGCTGGCCCCGATGCTCGCCGGCACGCTCATCTCTGCCGGTGTGGGCTACCTGGTGCTGTTCCGCACCAACCGCAGCGCCCGCGAAAACGTCCTGTTCCTGATCATGATGTACGTCATCGGTGCCGGCTGGGGCCTCATCCTCTCCGCCGTTGGCCTTTAAGTAGATTATTGGGACATGTCTTACGATCTACCCCTGTGACCAGGGCATTTCCGCTGCCAAAACAAAAAGGTAGATTTCCGGGCATGTCCCGAAAATCTACCTTGGTTAGCGCAGCAGCTCGGTGAGGTTGCGCTTAAAGCGGGCCCGGTCTTCGCTGGTAAATGCCGCCGGACCGCGAGTGCGACCGCCGGCGCGGCGCACCTTCTTTTCCTCGTGGCGAATAAACAGTTGCATGTCGATGGTCGCCTTATCGTAGACGCGCCCGCGCACGCCGATGGCGGCGGCATCGCGCCCGAGCACCATGCTCGCCAAGCCAATGTCCTGCGTCACGACTACGTCGCCCGCCTGCAGGCGTTCGACAATGGCAAAGTCGGCGCTGTCGGCGCCCACGCTCACATCGAGCGTCGTGACCCAAAATCCGCGTCGCGCATGCTCGACGTCGCGCGGATCGTTGCGGCGAATGTGGCGTTCCAGGTTCTGTGTGCTGTTGCCGGCGATAACGACGGCAACGCCCGCCCGCCGCGCGCAGTCAATCGACTCGCGCGTGACCGGGCAGGCGTCTGCATCAATAAAGAGCGTTCGCGGCATCTAGTGCACCAGTTTGCCAAATTGAATAGCGCGAACAATCAGCGTTACGCCAAACACCAGCAGTGCGGCGCCGCTAAAGATGACGAGCATCTTGGCCGACCACAGCGGATAGATAAACACGAACATGCCGGCGATGATGGAGAGCGCGCCGCTCAGGATGGCGAGGGCACGGTTGGACGAAAGCTCGGACTCCAGAATGGACATGACACCTTCGACGATCCAGCCAAAGCCGGCCACGATAACCACCATCGTGGTGAGCGTCGCGGTCGAGAAGGCCTGGTTGCGCAGGATTATGACGCCGCCCAAGATAATGAGTAGGTTGGAGATGATGCTCGTCACGCGCCAGCCGGTGGGCAGCAGTGGCTCGAAAACAGCGGTAAACAGCCTGATCGCGGCCGTGATCACAAAGTAGAAGCCCAAGACGGTCGTTAGGAAGACGAGGGACTTGGCAGGCGCAAACAGCAGTGCGATGCCGGCGACGAGCGCCAAGACGCCCGTGATGGCGTAAATCCAGCGCACGGCCTTGACGGCCTTGCCTGCCATGCTTTTCTCGTCAAATCCAAACTGGCTCGATTTTTGGTCATCATTCTTAAAGATGCCCATAATGTCTCCTTTCCGTGCGGTGCACGTCGCGTTCATTGCTCTCCGTGCGGCGTACGCCAAAAGTGCTGCAACAAGTATCGCCCAAGGGCGCCGATGCATGGGGCGGGAAGGACGAATTGCCGCCCCACATTCCCGAATTGTTACTTTTGTTCCCGCTCCAGTGAGGATTAATCAACAATTGTAGAACATTACGCCGCTGTATGTAATTGCCTAGGTTTTAGGTTAGATTCTCCTAAGAACAATTGCCCGAAATTGGGGGTCCCTATGAACGAAACAGTTCCCGCGGCGCCGTCGAGCGCGGAGTCGATGGCAAAGCAGGGTTGCGAAAAGCTCGGCTTGGAAGCGTTTGATGCGCTGGTCCGTCGTGCCCGTACGTGCCGCCGTTTTGACGAGTCCATGCGCGTGCCGCGCGAGTTTTTGCTCGAGCTGGCGGAACTGGCGCACCTGGCTCCCTGCGGCGCCAATGCTCAGCGTCTGCGTTTTCATGTGGTAAGCGGTGCAGAGGACTGCGCTCGCGTGTTTGACGAGCTTGCATGGGCCGGCGCGCTTAAGGACTGGCCGGGTCCTGCCGAGGGTGAGCGCCCGACCGGCTACATCGCGATTCTTGCCGAGCGCGCCGTTCCGGGCAAGCCAGCCGCTCCCATTACCGAGGTCGACACGGGCATTGCCGCGCAGACGATGATGCTCGCCGCCCGCAGCGCCACGCCCGAGGTGGCAGCCTGCATGTTCAAGGCCTTTACGCCCCACGCGATCGATGCCATGGGGCTCGATAACGACAAGTATGAGCTCAAGCTGATCATGGCGCTTGGCGTTCCGGCCGAGACGCAGGTGATCGATGCGATCGATTCCAACCCCGACGGCTCCATCAATTATTGGCGCGACGAGGCGCGGGTGCACCACGTACCCAAGCGTCCGCTTGCCGACGTGCTGCTGTAGTTGAGCGTCACCGCGGTGTGATCCGGCGGTAAACCACCACAAAGGTGCCTGTCCCCTTTGTGGTGGTACGAGGGGAGGGTGTGTGGCAGATTTGTATTTGGTGCGGCATGGGCAGACTGAGCTCAATGTGCAGAACATTTTGCAGGGCGGGCACGATTCGCCGCTTACGGCGCGCGGGCGCGAGCAGGCGCTGATGGCGCGTGCGGCGTTTGCGGCGCGCGGCGTGGCCTTTGACCGTGTGTATTCCTCCCCGTTGGGCCGGGCGCGGCGTACGGCTGAGCTAATTGCTGGTGAGGGCCGCTCGATAGAGCTGGTCGATGACCTGCGCGAGTGGCATTTGGGCTCGCTGGAGGGTACATCAAATCGCGAGATGCCGCCGCAGCCCTGGGGTGATTATCCGGTGGCCTTTGGTGGCGAGTCTGAAGGCGAGCTCCAGTCGCGCATGGTCGCGGCGCTGTCCCACATCATGGCCAGGCCGCAGCACGACTGTGTGCTGGCAGTCTCCCACGGCTCTTCCTGCCAGGAGTTTCTTGAGTATGTGACTGGCAGGGGAGAGCTACCCGACAACGGTGCCGTGCTTCATTTTGGCTATTGCGACGGTGCGTTTTCGCTCCTTGATTGGTAACGAACGAAAGGACCCCTATGAATAAAGACCTGTATCTGGTTCGTCATGGGCAGACAATATTCAACCTTAAGCGCATTATTCAGGGTTGGAGTGACTCGCCGCTCACGCAGCTGGGATGCGACCAGGCGGCGCGTGCCGGCATGTTCTTGCGTGCGCGCGGCATTGAACCCGATCATGCCTACACCTCCACACTTCATCGCACCGAGCAGACTATCGCCAACCTGTGGCCGGGCTTGGCGTACGAGCGCCTGGACGGTCTGCGTGAGTGGTTCTTTGGCGACTTTGAGGCCGAGCGCGTGATGCTTATGCCCGAGCGCCCGTGGCGAGATTTCTATCGTCAGTTTGGCGGCGAGGGCCAGATGCAGGTGCGCGAGCGCATGGCGGCGACGATAACCGATCTTATGCGACGTCCGGACCACGAGTGCGTGCTCGCGGTGAGCCACGGTTCGGCTATCAAGGAGTTTTTGGACCACGTGCGGGGCGCGGCGGCCGACGAGCGCGAACGCGTGCCGGGCAACTGCTCAGTGCTGCATTTTGCGTTTGACGATGCGGCCGATACGTTTGAACTGGTCGAAGTCTTTACGCAGGAAGACTACGCGCGCGAGCTGGGGCTTGAACCGCTCGTGGCTACTGCGGGTCCGCAGCGCGGATAACGCGAGCGCGGCGGCACGGGTCGTCGGCATAACTTCTCGACGCAAAAGGGGCGGAGATGCATGTACCTGCTGCATCTCCGCCCCCTGTTTGTTGGGCTGCCGATTTTTGTGCTGGACGGTCTGGTCTTGCTAGAACCGCGCGACCTGGTGCGTGAGCAGACCCGTCGGAACCTGCGCCGCGCCGCCGCTGACCTGCGCGGCGGGGAAGAGCGCAGCTACGGCAAAGTTGAACGGCTCTTTGCCCGTGTAGGTGCCGGCGGCACGTGCATCGTCGGCCAGGAGCTGTGATGCCTCGACTAGTGCGACAGCGTAGGCAGGGTCGTCGGCCAGTGCCGGCTCCGGCGCCTGGTCGAGCATGGCGCGGATGGCCCCGACGGCGTCCTCGCGCTTGACCTCCCACACGCGGTGCGTAATGCCGGCGGGGTCGGTGACGGCATAGAGTGAAGCGCCCTCTTTTGCGGCGCCGAGGATGATATCCATGACGGGAGAGGCTTCGTAGACAAGCGTTACGGGACGGGGCTGTACCTTGAGGTCGGCGATTGCGCGCGCAGCGGCGGTCGTATCGGCGGCAACCGCGTCGCCGCCCGCCAGCGCACCAACCGGGCAGATCGCCACGACACCCGTCACACGTCCCGGCTCGCCCGAGCATTCGTACACGTAATACGCCGCACCCGGGTCCTTGAGCATCAGGCCATCGGCAATGGCTCCGCGCAGAGCATCGTTGCCGCTCAGGATGCTGCCCATTGCGGGCAGCGCCTCGAGCACGCGGTCCTGAGCCGGGCGGATGCAGGGAAACGGAAGTGCTTTCATGGGCGGTCCTTACGCGCGAGTCGGTTTATTCGCGGCTTATTATGCCCCAACTTGGCTATCCGCGCCCCAGAGTATGTTGTCGGCGAGCGCGATCAGCACGCTCTGGCAGCGAACGATATCGGCGTGGGGCACATATTCGTTGGGCTTGTGCGCGAGCGCGAGCGACCCGGGACCGTAGCTCATGCAATTGCGGTTACCTGTCTTGCCGGCAATGACGGCGGTGTCGGTGTAGCCGGTAAAGAAGCCGACGGTCGTGTCCGCGTCCGTCACGTTATCGGCGGCACGCTTGAGCGCTGCAAGAAGGGGAGAGTTCGGGTCGCGCTCGATGGCGGGGCGGTCGCCCGTCACGGTGTAGCTGCCATGGCAACCGGGAACGGCGGCTTCGGCGACGGCGATGGCCTGCTCTACCATGCGCGTCGCGGCTGCCGTATCGGTCGGCGGGGTCAGGCGCATGTCGACCCAGACTTTGGCGCGGTCGGGTACGACGTAGGGGCGATATCCGCCCTCGATTTGGCCAAACGTGATGGTCGAAGGCCCCAGCTCATCGTGCGCGGGCAGCGCCGCAAACGCGCGACGGAGCGAACACACGACCTCGCCCATGGCGGCGACGGCATCCGCGCCCTTCCAGGGCTGGCTCGCATGTGCCGTCACGCCAGCCATTTCAATCTCGAACCACGTACGCCCCTTGTGCGCCACCTGGATCTGTCCGTCGGTGGGCTCGGTGTCCAGCACCCATTCATGCGAGCCGACCCAGCCAGCATCGATCGCGGTCTCTGAGCCGCGCATAAAGTCTTCCTCGTCGACCGAGCAGATGAGCGAAAAGTCGCGGCGGGGCAACGCGCCATTCGCCGCCACGCGCTCGAGCGTATGGACCAGTGCGGCAATGGCGCAGGCCAGGCCACCCTTCATGTCGCAGGCGCCACGGCCGTAGAGCTTGCCGTCGCGCACGACCGCCCCGAGCGGCGTAATGTCCGCGTCCCAGCCGTCGCCCAAGGTGACTGTGTCCATATGGCAGATATAGACGAGTCGCGGCTCGTCGCTCACTCCCGGCACGGTGACCATAAGGTTGCGGCGCCCGGGGAGTACTTCGAGCTCTGCAATTTGCACGGCATCGAGTACCGGATGGCTCAGCTGCGCTAACCGTTCCTCAACCAACGCTTTGATATAGCGTTCAATCTCGCCCTCATACGCACCTGGGTCGGAACTGTCGATCCGCACGAGCCCTTGCGTAAGCCGCCAAGCAAAATCTGTATCAACCATAGGCACCTCACAAATAGTTAGGTCAACATACAGATTGTATGCCAAGAAGCGGCTCAGTGCATTTAATGGAGTGCTCACAAAAACGGGGGCGCCTCTCGTGCGAAAGGCGCCCCCGTTGGCATTCAATGTCAGTGACGGGCAGGCCACATGGGGGAACTGCCCGTCAGATCAGCCGGCGCTATTTGATCACGCGCACGCGATACATCGACGGAATCTGCTTGAGCGCCTCGATGGTGCTGCTGTCCAGGTGCTCATCGGTGTCGAACATAGTGTAGGCGTTCTCGCCGGCGGACTCGTTGGTCATACGCTGCACGTTGGCGTTGTCCTTGGCCAGGATGGCCGTGATCTGGCCGATCATGTTGGGCACGTTGGCGTGCAGGCAGGCAATGCGGCTTGCGGCGCGCGCCTTGCCCATGCTGCAGGCGGGGTAGTTGACGCTGTGCGCGATGTTGCCGTTCTCCAGGTAATCCTTGAGCTCGCTGATGGCCATGTCGGCGCAGTTGGCCTCGGCCTCGCCGGTGCCGGCGCCCGAGTGCGTGGTGATAAACGTGTTGGGCATCTTGACCGTCTTGGGCGTGGCAAAGTCGCAGCTAAACCAGCTGAGCTTGCCTGCACGCAGGGCGGCGTCGACGGCGTCCTCGTCAATGATGGTCTCGCGTGCGTAGTTGATGAGCACGGCGTCCGGGGCCAGCAGGTTGATCTGCTCGGTGCTGATCATGCCGATGGTGTCGGCCTTGCTGGGCACGTGCACAGTGAGGTAGTCGCAGCCGCGGCAGAGGTCCTCGAGCGTGCCCACGCGCTGCACCTCGCGGCTCAGCACCCACGCGTGCTCAACGGAAATGAACGGGTCGTAGCCGTAGACATCCATGCCCAGGTCGACGCAGGCGTTGGCGACCTTGGAGCCTACGTTGCCCAGACCGATGACGCCGATGCGCTTGCCCTTGAGCTCGCGGCCCACAAAGGCCTTCTTGGCCTTTTCGGCATCGACCTGAATCTCGGGATCATCGGCGTTGTCGCGCACCCAGTTCATCGACTGCACCACGCCGCGGCTCGAAAGCACCAGCATGCCCAGGACGAGCTCCTTGACGGCGTTGCTGTTGGCGCCGGGGGAGTTAAAGACGACGACGCCCTTCTTGGCGTACTCCTCGACGGGAATGTTGTTGACGCCGGCGCCGCAGCGGGCGATAGCGCGGATGCCCTCGGGCAGCTTGTAGCCGTGCAGGTCGGTGGAGCGCATCAGAATGGCGTCGGCCTCCTCGGTGGTGCTTACAAACTCGTAGCCCTCGCCAAACTCGACTTTGCCGTCCTTGGTGATGTCGTCGATGGTTTTGATCTTGCGCATGAAAAACTCCTTAGCAGGTTTGGTTTAAACAGGTGGTTTGAAGTGGCTGGTCGGCCCGCGGGTTGCGGGCTAGTTAGATCGCGGGCTCAAACTATGCTGCGCTTCGAAGTCCTTCATGTACGAGGCCAGTGCCTGCACGTCTTCCATGGTCACGGCGTTGTAGACGCTTGCGCGCATGCCGCCCACCAGGCGATGGCCCTTGACGTTTTGAATCTGGTGCTCGGCCGCGCCTGCGACAAAGGCCGCGTCGAGTTCGGTGTCGCCGGAGCGGAAGGTAACGTTGGCGATGGAGTGGCTGTCGGCCTGCGTGGTGCCATGGAACAGCTCGCTGTGCTCGAGCAGGTCATAGAGCAGGTTGGCCTTGGCCCAGTTGCGTTCGGCCATGGCGGCAAGTCCGCCGGTCTCCTCGACCCACCGGAACACCTTGCCGCATACGTAGATGCCAAAGGTGTTGGGCGTGTTGAGCATGGAGCCCTTGGCGGCCTGGGTCTTAAGGTCCAGGTACTGCGGCGTCTGCGCAAAGGCGGGGCCATCTGTGATGAGGTCGTCGCGCACGATGACCACGGTCACGCCCGCGGCGCCGGCGTTTTTCTGCGCGCCGGCGTAGATGAGTCCGTAGCGTTCGACGTCGAGCGGCTGCGACAAAAAGCAGCTCGAGACATCGGCGACCAGCGGTACGTCGCCACAGTTGGGCAGCTCGTGGTACATGGTACCAAAGATGGTGTTGTTCTGGCAGATGTAGACGTAGTCGAGCCCGTCGCCTGCGGCCTCGGCGGCAATGCGCGCGTTGATGTCGGCCATGTTGGGAATGCGGTCGAAATTGGTGTCCTCGGAGCTCGCGAGCAGCACGGCCTCGCCGTACTTGGCGGCCTCCTTGTATGCCTTGTTGGCAAAGTTGCCGGTCACGATGTAGCCGGCGCGGCCGCGGCGCATGAGGTTCATGGGGATGCCCGCAAACTGCAGCGTGGCGCCGCCCTGCAAAAACAGGACGCGGTAGTTGTTGGGGATGCTCAGCAGGCGACGCAGGGTTGCCTCGGCGTCGTCGATGATCTGCTGGTACATGCTAGATCGATGGCTCATCTCGAGCACGGACATGCCGCAACCGCGGTAGTCCATCATCTCGTCGGCGATCTCGGCGAGCACGCTTGTAGGCAGTGCGGCCGGGCCAGCTGAGAAGTTGTGCACACGTGCCATCTTCTGGTTCCCCTCGTAGTCGTTTGAACGTTCGGGATACTTTAGCACAGTGGAGCGGTAGGCGCGACCGCATCACGGTAAAACTCGACTACGCCGCTATGATTTACAGGATGGTTACATGGGGGAGGGGTGCTTTACTCCTCAAGCAAATCCAAATCTGCGAGCGAAGGCATGAGGTTCTCTAGGCGCTTGATCTCTTCGTCGCAAATTAGCCACTTCCTGGTCACTACGACGCCAGCGTGGCGATGACGGCTTCGTCGCCGGCGTATATGAGGGTGTTACCGTCGGGGATGATCGTTTGACCGTCGCGCTTGAGCATCACGACGATAAAGGGGTGCTTGCCTTGCGGCACGTCGCGTAGACGTTGGCCGGCCAGACGCCCGTGGGGTGTCACGGTGACCTCACGCAGCGTAACCTCGGCACGCTCTTCAAACGTCGGGGCAGCCATCACCAACAGGTCGCCTTCCTCAATCACGGTATCGCCATTGGGCAGCACCGGGTGCGCGCCATCGCGCAGCACCAGGACCACGAGCATGTCCGTTGCACTGCCAATATCGGCAAGCGAGCGCCCGGCAAACGGATGGCCCACGCCCACCTTGAGCTTAACGAACGACATGCCGTCCTCGTCGCGGTAATCGTTAAACGTACGGCGCACGTCGCCGGCCGCATCTATCATGTCGAGCTTCTTCGCCACTGCTGGCAGCAGCGAGCCCTGCACCACAATGCTCGACACGGCAATCACAAAGACCAGGTCAAACAGGTCGTGCCCACCGGGAACACCGGCCACCACGGCAAAGAGGCTAAAAACGACCGAAGCTGCGCCGCGCAGACCCGCCCAGCTTACGAGCGCAACCTGGCGAGGGTTCGTCTTAAAGGGCGCCAACAGCAGGCCGACGGCGATGGGGCGGCTCACAAAGAGCATAAACGCCATGAGCGCCAGGCCCGGCAACAGCATTTGCGGCAGGCGCGCGGGCGTGACGAGCAGGCCCAGCAAAAAGAAGATGGTCATCTCGGCCATTTCGGTGAGGGTATCAAAGAAGTGCGCCATCTCGACCTTGCCGGTGATGTCGCTTGCACCCAGCACAATGCCTGCCAGGTATACGGCCAAAAAGCCGTTGCCGCCCAGATAGCTCGGCAGCGCGTAGGCGACGATCGCCACGGCGAACAAAAAGATAGTCTG
>CALGZY010000140.1 GCA_937934355.1 uncultured Collinsella sp.
TCGACGACGACCAGATTGGACGCGTCATGCTCAACCAACTTGAGCGCATGCTCGGGGCACACCTTGACGCAGGCACCGCAGCCCAAACAATACGTGGACTCCAACGCAAAGCGACCGCTTCCCACCAAATCGCAGGCAAACGTGGGGCACACGTTGACGCACTCGCCGCATGACGTGCACTTGTCAAAATCGCATTCCGGTGTGCTCACCTGCATATTCTGGGCAAGCTCGGGGTGGTTCTGCAGCGTCGAGAGCACCAGCTGCCGCCCGTGCGTGAGCGAACGGCGACGCTTGGTCGTCGTGGTGCCGCACATGGTGTTGAGCGTGCGCTCGAGCTGCGTGATCTGGTGACGGTGAGCCTTCAACTTCTGCGTCACCGAGGCCAGCGCCGCCGTCGCCGGATTGAGCTTGGTCACCGTCAGGCCCGTGGTGCGGGCAATCTTATCCATGTACTCCTTGCGCTCGTACTCGCGGCGCTTATGGCATTTGAGGCTCTTGGGGTCGACCTCCAGGCCCATGCCCGTACCCGCCCACTCCTCGGCGGTAGCAATGGCCTCGCCCAAAATGTCCTCGCCACCGGTGTTGCGGCACTTATCGCACACGCCCAGTGGCAGGTAGACGCTCACGTTGGGATAGTCCGCCAGTACCGAGAACCAGGTCTCGGCCGTAATATCGCCCACGCAGGCAACGACGACCTCGTTTTCGCGCGGCATGCGCTTGAGGGCGCGTGTGCAGGTGACGTAGGCGGTCTCGTGGCTCGTAGCAGCGGAGACGATATCGTCATACAGGTTTTTAGGCGCCAGGCGCGGCGAGATGATCGCCTCGGTCGGACAGGCAGCGGCGCACAGGCCGCACTTGCGACAGGAGTCGAGGATCTCGATGGCGTCTTCCTCGACCTCGATAGCGTTGACCGGGCACACGTCCATGCACGCGGCGCAACCGCTCTTTTCGTTTTTGCAGGTCAAGCACGGAATGGTGTTGCCGCGCGGACGCTCCTTGTAGTCGGCAGGATTCCACTGCGGCGCCGACGGATCGAGCGCGTCGGTCACGCCGCCAAGCGGGTTTTTAAGAAAGTCGAAACCCTTGCTGATCTCGATAATGTCATCAAACAGATCGTGTTCCTGCGCCATGCGCGGCCCCTCCCTGAGCAGTGCAAACAAGCAAGAGATAATGATACGCTATCGGCCCACGCCTCGGGCAAATTACACGCGGAGCATCTTTGCGGCAAATAGCCCATGGCCTATCGCCGTCTCGATTGCACAAGATCAATCAAGCGCCAAACTATGCCTCGCGCATGAGCTCGGCGAGCTTTTGCCTGGTCACCTTGGCCTGCTCGTTGGCCATATTGCGTTCGTTTCTAAAGGCCGCATCCGCAACGCTCATCAGGTCAGCATCGGAAATCCCGCCAAGGCCCAGCTCCGCGAGCGTCGTCGGCAGACCGACGCGCTGGCAAAACTCGAGCACCTGATCAAGCTCGGGCGCACGCTCCAGGCGCAGCTGCACCACCAGGCCAAATGCCACGGCCTCACCATGCATGGCCTTGCACTCGGGCAGAATCGTCAGGCCGTTGGCGATGGCATGGGCAAGCGCTAGGCCACCGCTCTCAAAGCCAACACCCGAGAGCAGAATATTGCACTCGATCAGGCGCTCAACCGCCGACGATATACGTCCCTTTCTGAGATCGCGCTTGACAGCGACGCCGCACTCCATGAGCGTGTCATAGCAGGCACGAGCCGCAACCAGAGCCAAGTGCCCCGGCGCGCCACCGTGCTCGTTAGCGCCGTGCGCCGCGGCGCACGAACGCGCCTCGAAGTACGTTGCCAGCGCATCGCCCATACCAGCGACCGTCATACGCAGCGGGGCTGACGCGACCACGTTGGTATCGACCACGACCAGGTCTGGATTCTTCTCGAGCAACAGGTAGCGGTCGAACGACCCATCCTCGTGATACAGCACCGAAATCGCACTGCACGGACCGTCCATCGACGCCGCTGTGGGGCATACGCACAACGGCAACTCGGCATAAAACGCAACGGCCTTGGCGATATCGAGCATTTTGCCGCCGCCAATACCCACTACCATGTCGCAATACTCGGCCTGGGCTTCCTTAGCCATTTCGACAACGGCCTCTTCCGTACACGGACCGTCATAAATCTTAAAGAACGGCTCACTCAGATCGTCGTCCAGAAATCCATCGACGATCTGCCTGCACAGCCGATCCTCGGTGCCCTGGTCAAACAAGACATAGGCAGCGCAGCCCAACCATGACAAATACCTGCCCTGACGCGAGAGTTCGCCCGGCCCCTGAACATACCGGCCGGGACCGCCATAAACCATGGGAAGTGCCATGCGAGAATCCGCCCTTCATCAAACAACGATTGGTGCAAAGTAACCTGACCCCTTTGCGCCATAGCAAAAAGGGGCAAAGCCATCTGTCGGCTTTGCCCCTTCCTTACCTAAGTTTACTCATCCATAAGGTAGTAGTGACCCAGTGCGTCGGCACCCAGGATGGCGTTGGCGACCATCTCGGACGTCACCTCAAAGGGCATGTTGCACATGGTGTCATCGGGCGCGCAGGCGGCCTCGGCAACAATCATGGCCTGCTCGCGCGTAAGCTCGGCAACGCCAAGTTCCTTCATCGTGACCGGCAGGCCCAGCTCAATGCAGAAGCCCAAGACTTCCTCGAGCTTCTCGGTCGGGGCATCCTCGAGTACCAGCTGGACGATAGTGCCGAAGGCGACCTTCTCGCCATGATACATGCCGTGGCACTCGGGCAGCATCGTCAGACCATTGTGGATGGCATGAGCAGCGGCAAGGCCCGAGCTCTCAAAGCCAATACCCGAAAGCAGCGTATTGGCCTCGATGATATGCTCGACGGCAGGCGTCAGCGCGCCCTTCTCCAGCGCAACCTTGGCCTTGACGCCATCGGCCATGAGCGTCTCGTAGCAGAGCTTGGCGAGCGCCAGGCCGGCCATTCCGCCCTTGCCGCCGGCGCAGGTGCCGCCGTCGGCATCGTGCGTTGCCTGGGCCTCGAAATAGGTTGCGAGCGCATCGCCCATACCGGAAACCGTCAGGCGCACCGGGCTCGCCGCGATAAC
>CALGZY010000141.1 GCA_937934355.1 uncultured Collinsella sp.
CCCATCGCGCGGAAAACGTTGCGCTCACAGGTGCCGTTGCTGGTGCGCAGCTCGGCCAGATTGCGATAGAGGCCACCGTGGTTCTCGGCGATGGACTGGTCGTTATCGTTGACGATGATGATCAGGTTGCTGTCGAGTTCGGCGGCATTGTTAAAGCCCTCAAACGCCAGACCGCCCGAAAGCGAGCCGTCGCCAATAACGGTAATGACGTTGTACGCATCGCCCGCCAGGTCGCGCGCGTGGGCAAGGCCGCAGCCCAAGCTCACCGAGGTCGAGGTATGCCCCATGGCAAACAGGTCATGCTCAGACTCGTCGGGATTGGCAAAGCCAGAAGCCTCGCCAAAACGTTCCGGATCGATATAGGTATACGCGCGCCCGGTCAGCGCCTTGTGGGCGTAGGTCTGGTGCGAAACGTCAAAGACAATCTTGTCGATAGGGGAGTTAAACACGCGATGAAGCGCAACCGTAAGCTCAACGACGCCCAGGTTGGGGGCAACGTGTCCGCCGACAGCGGCGGAGCTTTCGAGGATGGCGTGGCGAATCTCGCCGCAGAGCAGCGGAAGCTCGGCGCGGTCGAGAGCCTTGACGTCCTCGGGCGTTGTCGTTTGCGTAAGCAGCATCGTTGTGGGTTACTCCATGCGAATCGAGCGCCGGCGCTCCCTCGGCCGACACAATTGCACAAGACAGTCTCGCACATTTTGGCGTTTGATATGTGACGGCGGCGCGGTAATTCGACAACTGGTGGGGCAAAACGTTTTGTCCGATGCCATACTGATACATTCGATGATGATTTTTTCAATACGTGCAGGCCGTGGCTTGCCGCCGTGAGCCGCTGGAAGGAGGCAGCATGTCCGATGCCGTTCGTGCCGAGACAGTCGCGCACGAGGTCGACGATGCCGCCCGCCAGCTCGCCCAGGCGGGCCGCTTGGACCTGACGCGCGAGTTTATCCAGCATGGCGACGTGACGGTCTATGCACATGTGACCTCGGTGGCGCGGGCGAGCCTGTCCTTTGCCGAGCGCCTGGGCCGCGTCGGTGTCTCGGTCGACCGCGCCTCGTTGCTGCGCGGGGCCCTGCTGCACGATTACTTTCTCTATGACTGGCACGATCCCGACCCAAGCCATCGGCTGCATGGCTTTCGCCACCCGTTTTTTGCCCTAGCACGTGCGGAGGAAGATTTTGAGCTGACGTCGCGCGAGCGGAACATTATCGTGCGGCATATGTTTCCGCTGGTGCCGGTGCCGCCGACGTGTCGTGAGGCATGGATTGTATGCCTGGCAGATAAATGGTGTGCTCTGCGCGAGACAGTCGCCGGCCGTCTGCGGCGCAAGGACGAGGCTGACGATGGCGTGAACAGCGAATCGAGTGAAAAGAGGAGAGGGTAGACGGTGGGGACCGCGATCGACATGGCATTTGACGGCGCGACGCTTGCCGCCTGTCCGCTTTCGGCACTGGTGCTCTCGTTCGCCTTCTACGGGTTTTGCGGCTGGGCATGGGAATCGACGGTCTGCGCCATGCTCAACCACGGACGCTTTGCCAACAGCGGCTTTTTGCTGGGACCGTGTTGCCCCATCTATGGCGCGGGCGGCATTGCCTGCTGGCTGCTGTTGCGCGGAATTCCTGACGCGTCGAGCCAGTTTGTCGCTGCAGCGCTCGTATGCAGCGTGATTGAGTACAGCGTAGGCGTGCTGTTGGAAAAAACAACGGGCGCTCGCTTTTGGGATTACTCGCACCTGCCGTTTAACTTGCACGGACGCAT
>CALGZY010000142.1 GCA_937934355.1 uncultured Collinsella sp.
GTGACCTCGGTCGAGGGCGTCGGCAGCCGCTTTACGATTCGCCTGCCGCGGTAGGGGCGCCTCTCACGAATCGAAGGTGAATGCTTTTCCGCGAAGTGAACGACCTATTTTGGACCCCCGAAGCATCCGCACTTTTTGGCGCCAAAATCGCAAGAAAAACCTGACAAAACCGCAGGAAACGGCGTCTCCAAAGCATCGATGCCCCAGGGGTTCGATTTCACTCGTTCACTTCGCGGAAAGCCATTCACCTTCGATTTACGGCAGCTCGTCAGTCACCCTCTCGGTATTAAAAATGGGGCAAGGCCACGCGCCTTACCCCATTTTTTGCTAACTAAAGCAGCTTGTGCGCTACTCACGGCACAAATGCACGGCGAAGCCGGCGAACTCACGCTTAAAGTACACGAGCTTGGTGCCGCCGTCGGGCAGCAGCACGCGCGACTCCTCGTTGACCTCGAGCCCGCGCTCGGCAAACCACCTCTCGGCCGCATCGATGTCGTTGACGGCAAAGCCGATGTGGCCCTTGGCGCCACGACCGTTCTGCTTCATGATCTCGACCAACGAATCGTTAAAGTACGAAACCGGGGTCTCGATAACGGGCAGGCCCATCATCGTCGAGAACAGCTCCGCGATCTCCAGGGCATCGGCCGGGTCGGTGGCGTTGATGCCCACGTGAGCGACGCGCATGCCAAAGAGCTCTACCGGGTTGGCGTTCTGCTCACTCATACAGTCAGCGCCTACTGAGCCATGACGTCGAGGACGGCCTTCTCGGCGGCGACGCGGTTCATGCCGGTCATGAAGGGCACGCCGCTCACGTACGGGCAGGTGAGGCCCTCGGGGGCAACGGTGGTGGCGATCAGCAGGTCGGCGCCCTCGTCGCAAACGTCCTTGGCCTCGGAGATGGCGCACTGCACGATCTCGTACTTGTCGGCGTAACCGTTGGCGTCGAGCAGGGTAGCGACCTTCTGGGCAACGAGCGTGGAAGTAGCAGCGCCAGCACCGCAAGCCAAAACGATCTTCTTCATAGGTAATGTCTCCCTTCGTGGTTTACTTTAGGTAAGTGTACCGCAGCGAGCGATGGCACTCAGCCTCGATGAGCTTTTATGCCAGTTTGCTTGCGCGCTGCGTATAATACATCTAGTACGTGTTGTCATACCGCTCGCTTTGTGAGCAACTAAGGACCTTAATATGCCCGATTCCCGCACACTCTGGACCACCGTCGTTATCATCTGTATCGCCGTGTCGGTGTTCTTTAGCGTCAAAAAACGCACCACATTTAAGCGTCTGCAACAGCTTATGGCTGCCAAGCAGTGGGACGATTTCGATCGCCTGCTCGACGCCAAGCTCACCAGTATGCTGTACCCGCACTATAACCGCGACTACCTGCGCCTGAACTCCTATCTGCTGCGCGAGGACCACAAGCGCGCCGACGAGATGTTCGATTTGCTGCTGGGGCTCAATCTGCCCAAAATGCAGCGCGTCGACCTGGTGATCAAAGCCTTTAACTACTACGTTGGCCAGGAGGACCGCAAAAAGTCCAAGGAGCTCCTGCACGAGATCAAGGGCTTTGAGGGCGGCCAGGCCGAGGCAGTCGCGCACGAATGCCAACTGATGTACGACACGATGATCCTCAAGCGCCACAACGACATTCCCGAGCTGGAGCGCATGCTCGAGGAGGCCGGCGACGACAAGGTCAAGAGCTGCCGCCTGGAATACCTGCTAGCCCTGCAGTACAAGAACAAGGGCGACGAAGCCAAGTTCCAGGAGTTCCTGGAGAAGTCGGGCCAACACTCGATGGCCGTCAACGCGTAACGGACGGCTTGTGCTAGACTTCTAGTCTCACGGGGGCGTGGCGGAATTGGCATACGCAGGAGACTTAAAATCTCTCGCCGCAAGGATTGTGGGTTCGAGTCCCACCGCCCCTACCATATGACGCTTACGAGCCCGTGTCCCCCAGGGATGCGGGCTCGTTTCTTTTAGATGCCGGTGGGACTCTAAGCTGCGGTGGAATAGATCCTGTTTATACCGTTTACCGGCCCATTTAGGAACTATTTCACCGCAACTTATTTAGAGGGTACTGAGCTCTGGGGTCCAGCCGATGGTGGGGGCGGCGCCGTCGAGAGTCTCGTTGATGGTGGCGGCCATGCCGGCGAGTAGGCTGTTCTCGCTTACGGTGAGCAGGTCGTAGTTGCCAGCGCGCATGAGCTCGCGAATTACCACAGCACCGGCCAAGATAACGCCCGCGCGCTTGGACTGCACGCCCGGCAGCGCGGCGATGCCCTCCACGTCCAGCGTGGACATGCGCCCGATGGCAGCCGAGACCTGCTCTAGCGACAACTCGCGTAGGTGCACAAAGCTCGAATCGTACGGTTCCAGCTCGTGGACCAGAGCCACCAGCGTAGTCACCGTGCCGCCCACTGCGACCAGGCGTTCGGCGCGCTCAAAGTCGCTGGGCAGGCCTTCGAAATAGGCGGCAAACTGCTCACCTGCCCACGCGGCAGCGGCAGCAAGCTCGCCGTCCGCAGGCGGCAGTGCCGAGAAAAATCGCTCCGTCACACGGCGACAACCGATGTCCAGCGAACGCGTGCCCTCCAGCGCAAAGACCCCACGCTCCGGCGCATAGACACCCGTCGCGAGCTCCGTGGATCCGCCGCCCGAATCGGCAACAATGATGCGCTCGC
>CALGZY010000143.1 GCA_937934355.1 uncultured Collinsella sp.
GCGTTGCCGCGCGGGTGTTTGACGAGCTTGACGAGATAGCGAAGCTCGAAGACCCGAGAAGCAGGGGAAAAGCCCTGACGGGGAACTTGGCTGGCGTGTGGCGATACAGGGTCGGTGATTATCGGATTCTGTGCGATATCAACGACGGTAGGCTTGTCATTCTCGTGGTCGATGTGGCGCACAGGCGCGAGGTCTACAAGCGCAGGTAGCTGCGCAAAAAGAAACCCGCCCGCCGTTAAGACGGGCGGGTGGGTTTACAATGGTGGCCACAGGCTAGCAGGCTCCGACCCCTGCTAACGCCGACACGAGGTAGCAGCTCGCATCAACACCACCTGCAATTATACGTGCAACACGTGTCAGATGGCAGGAAGTCGAGACGTTACCTCCCAAAAAACGGGAGGTTTTTTCATGGCAATGAATCAAAACGAGGGCGGTTCTGCATACCCGCCGAACCCGGATGTGAAATCCGGCTCTTGTCTAATAGCCGGATTTCATGCACTTACTGACATCCGCCCATCTTACTGGAATGCATACAAGGCCGAATCTGGGGCAACGTTCTCGATCGATATGGTTCGACTGAGGCTGTCGTTCATCAACGGCAAGGGCGAGTGGTTGAGCACGCACGCCCAGACCTTCGACTGCGACAACATGAGCGCGTGGACGAGCAAGATTCGCCCCGGCGGATGGTATGAGCTTTGGAGTTTTGAACTCGGTGACAGCTCGGTCGCGCTCGGAATCGGCTTCATGGAGCCGAGCTGCAAGGTGAACATGAATCGCGGGTTTATCGAGTTCAACCCGAACAAGGTTGCCGGCGACAAGCGGTTTTGGCGGCTGCTGAAAAAGCTCGCGCCGTGCGTTTCCCATGCACGCTTGAAGAGGTTCGACCTTGCCTATGATTTGCCGACAAGCCGTCTGGACTGCCGCCTTAGCAAGGACCGACGGATGTACAAATCGGTCATCAGTAACGGAATCACGGAATACCTCGGGGTCAAAAACACCCCCGGATACGTAAAGGTCTACGACAAAGCGGCCGAGATGAACCTGTCGAGTGTGCTGACGCGCATTGAGCTGACGTGTGATGGAGAGTGGGACGCTGGGCAGGTTGTCGCGCACTGGCCGCAGGTTCACGCATGGCATAGCGATGAGAACACGCGCGACTGGGTGCGCGTGGTGGGAATCATGCTCGCCGAGAAGTCCGAGCGCGGCGAGGAAGTCGAGACGCTCATCAACATGCTTGGGCGCGGAAGCAGGCCGAAGGTGCGCGAGTACCTGCGCACGCCGATGGTCGAGCTGCCAGCCGACTGCGCCGCCGCAGCCGTAGCCGAAGCTCGAAGCTGGTGCGCTCGGTTCGAGTAGACGGGTCAATGGAGCAGGCGGTGACTACGGGGGCGGAGTAGTTCCGCATAGCGGATCTACGTAGCCCTCGTTCACCGGCTGCGGAATTGACGCGGCGGGCAAGCAACAAAACCAGACTTGATTGAGGGTCGATGACGCACTGCGCCATCGACCCTTTCCTTGCCCGTGTCTCGACTGGATGAGACCTGCAGAATCGGGCGGCTCATTATTTTTCGCTAACTACGTCCGAAAAATAATGTGACAAATGACAAATGACAAATGACCATTGGGGGGGTGGTTCGGAGGGGCGAAGTCCCTCCGTTCGGCGCTTGCGCCGATGGCCCGCACCTCATGAGCGACGCCGCGAATGAGTAGGGCTGGGGGGGTCTCGGGGGGAACGCCCGAGCGGGTCAAGGGCGGCGCCCTTGCACGGCCAAACGGAGTTTGGTATAGCGTGACTATACCAAAGTCGCTAACGCACCTTTAGGTGGTTCGAACTCGGGAGTTTGACATGACCGTAGCACCCTTGATTGCCATGAAGTCGACCAAATGCGAGAGCCTTGAAGCCGTGGGCAAGGAGCTTGATAGGCGGGCGCACACCTACGCCAACGATGTTGACCAGAGCGGCCGGCATGTCGGGTACCTGTGCCGCGCGGGGGACGAGAGTCCCGTTCCGCTCGAACAGGCCATCGAGCGCCGTATGGGCGAGCTGAACACCAAGCGGAAAATCAGGGACAACCAAGTCCGCGCGATGGGGTTCATCGTCTCAAGCAACGATGCCTTGGACGAGAAGGACGCGAGGGAGTTTCTGGATAGGTCGGTTCAGTGGTTCGGGGCGCGGTACGGATACGAGAACCTGCTCGCCGCCCAGATTCATCTGGACGAGGGCACGCCGCACGCGCACATCTGGATTGCCCCAGTCATCCGCGGCGAGGACGGCCACGATCGCCTGTGCGCCAAGGAGCTGTTCGCGCCCGACAAGCGCCGCAAGAACGCGGATGGCAAGTGGGAGGTAACGGCCCAGGGAACCATGAGCAGGCTTCAGGAGGACTTCTGGGAGCAGGTCGCGAAGCCCTACGGGTACGAGCGCCCCCTGCGCCACGAGCTTCGCGCGAAGGGCTACAGGAGCCTTGATGCGTACAAGGTGCAGGTCGGCACCACGCGGGCGCTCAAGTCCGAGATAGAGACCCTTGAGGGTGCGAGGGACAAGGCGAAGCACGGGGCGATAACTGCCAAGCGCGAGCTGGACGGTCTCGAGCAGCTTAGGGTTGAGAACCATGCCAAATTGGGCGCCGTGACCGCCAAGGTCGATGAAAAGCGGGCGCAAGCTGCGGAAATCGACCGCCGAATCGCGGAGAAAATGGCCGAACTCGACCGCTTGGACGGCGAAATCGGCGAGAAAATCGAGCTTCGCAACGAGGTGGGCGACAACCTGCAGCGCGAGCAGCGGCGATTGGAGTCGGTTCGGCAAGCGGCGGGACGGCTTGAGGTGGACGTTGAGGAGCTGGAAGCCATCGCTTCCCTCGCTGACCAGTTCGACCACGCGGGCCGCTTTGAGAAGCGCGGAATCCTCGATGAAATCGCTGCTCGATGCGATGGACTCAGAGGACGAGTTGAGCGGGTCGTTGATGGCATCAGAGGAGCGGTCAGACGCGCTGAGATGGCATTTACGGGCCTCGCCCGAAAGCTCGGGCCTAGGAGTGCGAGGATGACGACAAGGGCGCTCAAACGCGATTTGGCGGCCTTGGAGAAGGACATGAGTCCCGTGACGCTGGCGAGCGAAGCGCGGGATGCTGCAAGGGCGTCTAACGCCCGTCGCGGGAATGTCCCGCAGCGGGATCGCGGGCAGAGCCGCTAGAAACGAAAACGCCCGCCCAGCCTTAAGCCAGGCGGGCGGGTCGTTCGTTTGAGGTACAATTCGGCAAAGGCGAACGGGGCTCCTACCCCCCGACGCTGACACTGAGGTCACGACTCAAATGCCACCGTAGTACCACGGCCCAATTCTAGCACGCGGGCATCTGACTACAGCAAACTGGCAAACCATATCCGAGTTTGTGACCTCCCGAGACCCGGGAGGTTTTTTTTATGAGCGGCGAAAGTAAGCAAATTGATGAAGACGAGAATGGCCCCGAGAACGGCGGCTTGAAATCCGGCCCTTGTCTAATAGCCGGATTTCATGCACTTTCGTGCACTTCCCCTAGCTACTACAACCCCTATAGGGGTGTAAATAAAAATACGCTGTCGGTCGATATGGTTCGACTTTCTCTTACCTTCAAGGGTGACCGTGGCGAGTGGTTGAGCCGCAAGGGAGCGCAGCTCACAGACTGCGACGAGATGAGCGCTTGGACGTCGAAAATCAGGCCGGGCGGGTGGTATGAGCTGTGGAGTTTCGCTTTGGGCGGCAGCTCGGTCGCGCTCGGCATCGGGTTTATGGAACCGTCCTGCAAAGTCAACATGCACAAGGGCTTTATCGAGTTCAACCCGAACAAGGTTGCTGGCGATAAAAGGTTCCACGGACTTCTTAAGACGCTTGGGACGTGTGTGTCCAAGGCTCGGCTCAAGCGCTTTGACCTCGCCTACGACATTCCGGTGAGCCGCTACGACTGCCGCTTGAGCAAGGACAGGCGCATGTACAAGTCCGTCATATCGAATGGCATCACGGAGTATCTGGGGGTCAAGAACACGCCCGCATACGTCAAGGTCTACGACAAGGCCGCCGAGCTGCATCTTGATACGGACAAGGTGCAGCTGACGCGCATCGAGATGACTTGTGATGGCGAGTGGACTGCGGAGCAGCTTGAGGAGCACTGGCCGCAGGTGCACGCGTGGCACAGTGAATCTGGGACAAAGGATTACATTCGCGTGATTGGAATCATGCTGGCCGAGAAAGCCGAGAGAAACGAGGACGTTGAGACGCTCATCAATATGCTTGGACGCACCAGCCGGCCAAAGGTACGCGAGTACCTGCGCACGCCGTGCGTGAAGCTGCCGGATGGAGCTGCCGCCCTGCTGCTGGCGGAAGCGAAAAGCTGGTGCGGCGCGGTAGGCGGGTCAATGTAGCAGGCGGTGACTACGGGGGCGGAGTAGTTCCGCATAGCGGATCTACGTAGCCC
>CALGZY010000144.1 GCA_937934355.1 uncultured Collinsella sp.
TGCCTGATCTTGCAGGCTCTGATAATGCTGGTGCTGTTCCATAAAGCCCTCGGATAAACCCTCGGTTAGTCGAATACCACCATGCAATACTATCGCATCGACACGCCCCAGCTCCCAATCAGTCTTTTTGGGACGGGGCTCTTTTAGCTACCCTGGCCCGCAGATCGGCCCCCTTGCCACAAAAGTGGCCCATCTACTACGTTAACACGGATAGCCTCGGCCATACCGAAAACCGTGAAAACAAAACCGCAGGTAGATAGCTTGTCGATTTTCGAAAAAAGCCGACTATGGTTGACCCCTGCGGCTTAAACGTAGTAGATAGGCCCTTTTCGTGGCACAGCACTACTCCATCCCAAATTGGCACCCCGAGCCCTCGTGAGTTGCCAACAAGCTGTTCGCCCAGCGCTTTATCCGCGCGGCATTTGGAAAATAGCACCACCGCAAAACCCGCGAGTAGCGCTTACTTTGCTATATCTTGCTATACTTTGCTATATCTTGCTATACTTTGCTATATCTTGCTATATCTTGAGCAAAGGTGGCTCACATGCAAACAAACCCTTTTAAGCCCACAGCAGGTAAAACACCTCCCACGATTATCGGCCGCGAAGATGTGCTCGAAGAATTCAATGAGGGCCTCATCAACGGGCCTGGTGCCCCTGGGCGCCTAATGCGCATAGCCGGCGTCCGTGGAACGGGCAAGACGGTCCTCCTTGACGAGTGCTCACGTTTGGCGCAAAGCCGTGGCTGGACGGTCATAAAAGAGGTCGCAACCGAGGGACTTTGCCAGCGCATTCTCGAACAGCTGCAGCCCAAATTCCAGGCCAAACACGCCAGATTTGAGCCCACCGTAGCTGGCATATCCATCGGCAGCATAGATATTGAGCGAATCGGCCCATCGCTACGCGACGCCATGAGACAGACAATAACCAAGAATGGAAATGGCCTGCTCATCACTCTCGACGAGGTTCAAGACGCAGAGCTCGATGAGGTCCGAACGCTCTCCATTGCGATTCAGCAGGTTATCGGCGAAGACCTTGATATCGCCTTTGTTTTTGCTGGGCTTCCTTCGATGATTGAAAGCATCATCAACGGAAAGACACTTACGTTTTTGCGCCGTGCCCTCCCCTTTGATCTGAAGGCTGTGGCAGTAACCGAAGTGTCGTACTCCCTCGAGGAAACCATTGAAGCGTCTGGCATGGAGTTGCAGCCAGGTATTGCCGGCCAACTTGCCGAGGCAACGCAAGGCTATCCTTTCATGATCCAACTCGTTGGATACTACGCATGGCAGTTGGCAAGACGTGCACATACAGCGATTATTGGAGAAGAAGAAGCCGAGCGTGGCATTGCAACGGCACGCGAACGCTTCTGCGCCATGGTGATTGAGCCCGCGCTGCAGCGCATTCCGCCCACGTGCATCGCTTATCTGCTGAGCATGGCGTCTTTGGGGCAGACAAGCTCGACCAGCATGGTTGCCGACGCCCTAAACAAAACGCCTCAACAGGTGAGTTCCGTCCGCAGCCGCCTGTTAAGAGAATCGATTATCGAGGCTCCTTCGTACGGCAAGGTCTCATTTGCCATCCCCTACATGCGCGACTACCTCTACGAGCACAAAGCCGAACTGGAAGCTGAACTGTAGAAACGACAACTGCCCTGCAAGACGAAAACCGTTCCAGGAGCACTTCTTTGCCAACGCCACCGACGAGGCCATCATCGCCAAGGTCAAGGAGCTCCTGGGCCCTAATCGGACTATCTGCGCCTTCCCGTCGAACGCAGGCGGCGGCTGCCCAACACACAGGGCAGCCGCCGCTTTTTGCAATCGATTGGTGCAAAGGGGTTGACTAGAGCTCGCAGGCAACCCTGTAGCCATCGCCAATGGCATCGCGGATGTTGCCGCACTTGTTGGCATCGCCCAGCACGTGGGTGGCAACGCCGGCAGCGGCAAGGTCGTCGGCCAACTTGGTATTGGGACGATAGCCCATGGCAAGCACCAGCGTATCGGCATCGGCGATGGTGTGGACCTCGCCGTCCTTCTCATAGCTGATGGCATCCTCGGTAATCTCGGTCACCTTGGCCTCGGTCAGCACGTGGACGCCCTTGGAGAGCATGCGCGTGATGAGCACCGCGCGACCGGCGCCGCCCTCGTTGGCGGCGAGCGTCTTGGTCATCTCGATAACGGTGACATCGCGATTGGCCGGCGACAGGTCGTTGACCAGCGGGGCCAGGTAATCTGCCGTCTCGCAACCGACGGTGCCGCCGCCCACGATGACGATCTTCTTGCCCGGGAAAGCCTTGCCACCCAGTAGGTCGTCAGCTGTCATAACCTGCTTAAAGCCCTGCATGAAGGCCGGAGCGATGGGCTCGGCGCCATAAGCCAGGACGACCTCGTAGCCCGCGTAGTCACGCTGAATGTCCTCGGCAGTAAGCTCGGTACCAAAGACGCACTTCACGCCCGACTCGGCCAGACGACGATACTGATACTTGATCACGCGGGTGAGTTCCTGCTTTGCCGGCGGAACGGCTGCGATGCGCATCTCGCCGCCCGGCTCATCCTGCTTGTCCACGAGCACCACGTTATGGCCGCGCCTGGCGGCAATGTAGGCTGCCTCCATGCCCGCAGGACCAGCGCCCACAACCAGTACGTTCTTGGCCTCGGCGGCAGGCTCGTAGCCGGCCTCGTCGCGCTCAACATCGGGGTTGACGGTGCAGGAGATGCGCTTGCCAAACATAATGCCGTTCAGGCAGCGCAGGCAGCCAATGCAGGGGCGGATGTCGTCGGCGTTGCCGGCGGCGGCCTTGTTGCAGAACTCGGCATCGCACAGATTGGCGCGGCCCATCATGCAGATGTCGGCAGCGCCGTCCTCGATCAGCTCCTCGGCGATCCAGGCCTCGTTGATGCGGCCGACGGTGGCGACGGGAATGTTGACGTGCTTTTTAATCTCGCGCGAGCAGGCGGCGTGCGAGGCCTGCTGGGTACCGGCAGCGGGAATCGCGGAGCCGCGCTTGATGGTGGTACCGCCCGACACATGAATCATGTCGACACCGGCCTTCTCCAGGCGACGCGAGACGTAGATCATGTCGTTGAGGGTCAGGCCGCCATCGGTGTACTCATCGCCCGAGATGCGGACGTCGATGATAAAGTCCTTGCCGCAGCGCTCGCGAATCTCGGCGATGACCTCGAGCAGGAAGCGCATGCGGGCGTCGAGCGAGCCGCCGTACTCGTCGGTGCGCTTATTGTAGAGCGGGGTCAAAAAGCCGCCGAGCATGCCGTGGGCGTGTGCCGCATGGACCTCGACGCCATCGACACCGGCCTTCTGCATACGCACGGCAGCGTCGCCAAACTGATGCGTGAGCTCGTGAATCTCATCGACCGTGATAGGACGCGGCGCCTCGCGGGCATAGGACGGACCCACAAAGGACGGAGCGATCAGACGCGGCGTGCCCGGAATATTAAAGGCCATGTAGGCGGGATGGAAGAGCTGCGGCATGATCTTGCAGCCGTACTCGTGCACAGCGGCGGCAAGCTTTTCCCAGCCAGGGATGAACGTGTCGTCGTAACAGCACATGTCGCCCGGCAGATAGGTATAGGTGGGCTCGACCGTCACGACCTCGGTTATGATGAGGCCCACGCCGCCCTTGGCGCGGGCACGGTAATGATCGACCAAGTCGTCGGTCACATAGCCATGATCGGCCAGGTTCGTGGACACCGGCGGCATAAAGACGCGGTTCTTGACCTCGGTCGTACCGACCTTGATCGGACTAAAGAGCATTGGATAGGCGGAGGACTCCATGCGGGATTCCTTTCATTTGAGCCGCTAGGCGGCAGTTGCTGACGTACCTATTGTACCAGCAACTGCCGTATCCGCAGTCAAACATGCCCAAACGCCGGTCGGCTAATGAATACCGCGGCCCAAGTCTTCGGCGATTTTGTCCACGCCCTTAAGTGCGGCGCACGTCTTTTTGTTGGAGCAATGCCCGGTGCAAACGCCACCCTGAGCGCAGTCGGCGCAGGTGCCCTTGCGGTAGATGCGCACGCATACCGCGACAAACGCAATGCCGATAACAGCCAGCACAACAATATCGATAGGTGCCATAGCAAGCCTCCTCTAGTTAACCATCACTTACTTTACCCCATTCTCCACCTACCAAAAAGGGACAGGTTTATTTTGGTCGGGTTTATCTGCGGAAACGCCACATCTTAACTTCTGGAGCAAAGCAATCTGTCCCCCATTGCACCAAAAAGCCCGAGTGTCGCTGGGACACCCGGGCTCATGGAAAGGGGTTAATCCTTATTCGGACTTACGCGGAAACTGCGGCGGAAGCAGCGTTGGTCTCGTCCTCGTCGGTCCATGCATGCTTGGGCATGGGACGGAAGATCTGGAAGAGCATCGCAACCAGCAGCACGATGGCCACAACCGTCCAGATACCAAACTGTCCCAACACAAGCAGGTTGTAGAACTGGTTGATGAACAGGCCGATCACCCAAGCGAAGATGCACTCGTAACCGATGGCAATCGCGAACCACTTGCCGGAATCCATCTGGTTGCGGATGGCACCCATGGCAGCAAAGCACGGAGCGCACAGCAGGTTGAACGCGCCAAAGGCGACGCAAGCGCCCATGGTGGGGAACATGCCGGCAAACGCGGTCCACAGGCTCGGGTCGGTCTCGCCCGCGTCGGCAACGGACAGCAGCGAGCCGGCGGTGGCGACGACGTTCTCCTTGGCGACAAGGCCCGAGACGGACAGCGCTGTTGCCTGCCAGGTGCTAAAGCCAAGCGGGGCGAAGATCCAGGAGATCAGGTTACCGAGCATGGCCAGCACGGAGTAGTCCATGAACTCCTCGGAGATGCCGTCCATCGCGGGCAGGTAGCCAAAGGAACCGTTGTAGCTACCAAAGTTGGACAGGAACCAAACCACGACAGTGGACGCGAAGATGACCGTACCGGCCTTCTTGATAAAGGCCCAGCAGCGCTCCCACACGTGCAGCGCCCAAGAGCGGATCGCCGGGAAGTGGTAGGCAGGAAGCTCCATAACAAACGGCGTCGGGCGGCCGGCGAAGAGCTTGGTCTTCTTGAGCATGAGGCCCGAAGCGATGACGGCAAAGACGCCCAGGAAGTAGAACAGCGGACTGATCCACGCGGCGGTGGTGGAAGAATCGCCGATGATGGAGCCCATGAGCAGGGCGATGATCGGCAGCTTGGCACCACAGGGGATGAACGTGGTGGTCATAACCGTCATGCGGCGGTCCTTCTCGTTCTCGATGGTCTTGGTAGCCATGACTCCGGGAACGCCGCAGCCCGAGGTCACGAGCATGGGGATAAAGGACTTACCGGACAGGCCAAAGCGGCGGAACACGCGGTCCATGATGAAGGCGACGCGGGCCATGTAGCCGCAGTCCTCCAGGAAAGAGAGCATCACGAACAACAGGAACATCTGCGGGACAAAGCCCATGATGGCGCCGATGCCGGCCACGATACCGTCGCAGACAAGGGAGTCAACAAGACCGCCGTCCTCGGTGCCGCCCGCCACAAGGGCGTCATGCACCGCGGTGGTGATACCCGGGACATAGGGGCCGTACTGCGCCGGGTCGACCGAGTCGGCATCGTCGCCCGCAGCCTCGACGGCTGCATCGTAGGCATCGCGGCCCTGACCGAGCACATACCAACCGTCGGTGCCAAAGAGCTGGTCGTTGGTGAAGTCGGTCACCGTGCCGCCCAGGGTGGAAACGGCGATGTAGTACACGCAGAACATGATGACGACAAAGATCGGCAAGCCCAGGATACGGTTGGTAACCACACGGTCGATCTTCTCGGAGGTGCTCATCTTGGCCGGGGCCTTGGTGAGGCACTCATCGATGATGTGCGCGATGACGCCATAGCGCTCACCGGTGATGATGGACTCGGCATCGTCGTCGCAGTCCTGCTCGCACTGGGCGACCAGCTCCTCCACGCGAGCGGCCTTCTCCTTGGTGAGGTTGATGAGCTTGCAGGCGTCTGCATCACGCTCGAACAGCTTGACGGCGTAATAGCGACGCTTGTTAGCGGGAACGCTCGCCGGCAGGTTGTTCTCGATGTGGTCCAGAACGTCCTCGATGGAGGAGTCGAACTTGTGCTCCGGCACCTCGCCCTTGGAAGCAGCGGACTTCTTAACCTGCTCGAACAGCTCCTTGATGCCCTTGTTCTTAAGGGCCGAGATCATCATGACCGGGCAGCCGAGCTTCTTGGAGAGCTTGTCCGTGTCGATCTTGTCGCCGTTCTTCTCGACCAAGTCGGCCATGTTGAGGGCAACGACCACGGGCAGGCCGGTCTCGATAACCTGAAGCGCTAGGTACAGGTTGCGCTCGAGGTTGGTGGCGTCGACGACTTGGACGACAACATCGGGCTCGCCGCTCATGAGGTAATCGCGCGAGCATTGCTCCTCGGGGCTGTAAGGGGAAAGCGAGTAGATGCCAGGGAGGTCCGTGATGGTAACGTTCTTGTCGCTTAGGAGCTTGGCTTCCTTTTTCTCAACCGTGACGCCGGGCCAGTTGCCAACGTAGCCGTTGGCGCCGGTGATCAGGTTGAAAAGCGTGGTCTTGCCGCAGTTGGGGTTACCCGCCAGCGCGACATGGATCTGAGAATCCGCCATTCAATCCTTCTTCCTTGTGTGCCTGTGCTGCTTTCTCCGCGCAGGCTGGATAATGTGCTTCAAAGATGCTGCATTAAGTTAGAAAAACCTAACTTTATCTGCAGAAATATGCGCCGCGAGTCCTTACTGAACCTCGACGACGGCGGCCTCCTCCTTGCGGATGGAAAGCTCGTAGCCGCGCACGTTGATCTCGACCGGATCACCGAGCGGTGCAACCTTCACGACCTTGAACGAAGTGCCCTTGATGAGCCCCAGGTCCATAAGGTGGCGGCGAAGCGCACCCTCACCGTGAAGCTTGACGATGGTGGAGCTCTCGCCCACCTTAACGTCACCCAACGTCTTCATTTACTTGTCCCCCTTTCAGTGCGTACAGAAATACCGTCGACTAACCGACAGTCATGATGTGCATGGCGACCTTGGAATCGATGCCAAAGCGTGCGCCCAGCACAGTGACGATGATATTGGCGCCACTCGAGCTCACCACGTGGATTTCGCTGCCCTCGACAAAGCCGAGGTCCTTGAGGTGGTGCTTCATATCCTCATTGCCCTTTACACGAGACACGCGCACGGTTTCGCCCGCTTTTACCATCGAAAGCGGCATTGCCGGCATCTGCGGTCCGCAAGACATGACTTGGCTCCTAACATCGATTCGTTCTCCACATCGGCGCAGTAAAAGTTAACCACGTCTATGTTCGCTTTAGTAAACTAACACGTGGTTAACTTTTTGGAAAGGGTCCCCATTCAGATTTCGAAAAAGTTTCCTATACGGAATAAAAGAAGCACCACAAAGACCATCTCTTTGCGGTGCCTTGTCATACCAATTTATGCAACAAAGGGGACTGTCCCCTTGTCACATTGATGCGCTTAGAGCGAGAGGTTTCTGATCGACGTGACGCAGGAGGCCTCATCCACGCCCGAAACGCAGAACATGACGTCTTCGCCACATTCGCCGCAGAGTGCCATGAGCCCTATAACGTCGCGGCCATCGGTGTAGCGGTCACCAATCGAAACCGACACGTCGCTACGATGCTTGGCAATGATGTCATAGAGCAGCGCAACCGGGCGGGCATGCAATCCCAACGGATCTTTAATCGTCTTCGTAAACTCGACCATGTCCCCTCCCGCGGCATCGCACATTCGGCCGGCAAACCCAGCCACGTGGTAGTTATTGTAGCGTTAGATGCTTGTCGAGGACCCTTTCGGACACCCCGTGGACAAAAAGTGGCAAATATGAGTACTGTCACAAATTTAGTAGCAGCAGAATTGAGAGCAAATTGGCCGATTTGGCCGATTTTAATGTTTTGGAAGCCATCGAATCGCGTCTATAGGGGGTTAGATAAATTGATTTTGAGCCCATTTTCGCTCAGAACAGGCCGAAAAATATGACACCTCTTTTGCAACAGTACTCATATTTGGTATTTTTTGACCACAGGGTCCAAAACCATGCTCCAAAACACAAAAGGAGGGGCCTCGTAAGGCCCCTCCTTAGGAAAGGGAATCGATTTATTCCACAGCCGTAGATTAATCCTAGCCGCTACTCCATCATATCGAGGACGGAAGGGCGAAGCTCGTTCTCGGCGGCCTCGGGATCGGTCTCGCGCAGGCGGTTGATGTAGCGGTTGTACCACGTCACGGCAAGGCCCAAGAAGACAACCACGCCGCCAACGTTGTAGACCAGCGTCAGCCACAGCGGCTGATCGAGCGGAATGGTGCCGCAGATAAGCACGAAGCAGAAGACCACAAGCAGGAATGCGGCAACGACCAGGCCAAAGCTGCGCGAACCCATGCGGAAGCCACGGGGAGCGGCGTCAAAGTTCTTGCGCAGCATAAAGTAGGCAAGCAAAATCAGCAGCGGTGGGAGCAGAGCGGTGGCAGCAGTCATGTTGGTAACGATCATGAGCAGGTCGTCGAGGTTACCGGAGCCCAGGGCCGGAATGATCAGGATGGGGACGACGATGGCGAACTGCAGCCAAGCAGCGCGGGCAGGAATGCCATGCTCGTTGAGCTCGACGATCTTGCTACCAAAGACGCCCTTGGGGATCTCGGTGAAGAAAACCTTGATGGGAGCAGAGGTCCACATCATGAGGGAGCCCAGCGTGGCGACGAGAAGGATCAAGCCGATGGCGCGCGTAGACACTTCCATGGGAATGCCAAAGTGGGCAAAGACAGCGCCGAATACGTCGAAGATACCGGTGGAGATGGCAACGCCGCCCTCGGGGATGAATAGGTTGACCAGCAGCGAAGCGCCTGCATACAGAAGGCCGATGGTCAGGCCGGCGATAACGACGGTGCGCACGAAGGCCTTGACGCCACCCTTAAGGTCGTTAAGGAACACGCCGACAGACTCAGCGCCGCCAACGCCCTGGATGATCCAGGCAAGCGTACCGAAGAAGCCCCACGCAGTTGCGAAGTTGCTCATGTCGGGAGCCATGTTAGCGGGAGTAGGAGCCGTAGCGAACTCAACGCCGCCAAAGGCAGCAGCCAGGGACAGCAGGATGAACACGGCGGTCAGGCCGAGAGCCGCGGTCGAACCGAAGGAGGAAATGGAGCCGATCCACTTAGCGCCCTTGGTCGAAACCCACGTGGCGATAGCAAAGACGACGATCTCGATAATGGTGATCCACAGCTGCGAAAGCTCGGCGTTGGCACCAAAGAACACGTAGCTCGCGTAGATGATGACGTTGGGCAGGACGGACGCAAAGAAGAACAGGTTAACGAACCAGTAGCTAAATGCCGTCAGGAACGCCCAGCGACCACCCATCGAGGTCTTAACCCATGCGTACACGCCAGACTCTGAGTCCTTGTTGAGGCCGACGAACTCGGCGGTAACCAGGGTATAGGGGACAAAGTACAAAAGCGTGGCGAAGAAGAACGACGGCGCAGCTGCCAAGCCGATGGCCGCGTTGTTGTTGATGATGTTCTTGATACCGAACACGGCGGCGACCGTCATGCCCAGCAGAGCGAACGAACCAATCGTTCCTCGTTTTTCAGAGCTCATAAGCCCTCCCAATCATCTGTTAAATGTCATCTAAAACCGTCCGAGCTGCAAGTGCAAACACGGACGGCGCACCTGCTAAGGGGAATGGGGAAAAGGGAGTCAACAAAGCCATCCCCCTTAACGGCGCGAAGCAAACGTCCAGGCGGACGAATACTACTTGTTGGGGAAGGAATAACCTTCGACTGTCACGTGCAGTACCACGACGCGGGGATCCGCGGCATCGGCCACGACACGGTAGGCCTCGTCAATTTCGACGACGGCAACGCCGCCGGCGGGAATCGTCACGGTCTCCCCCGTACCCTCAAAGCGCTCGCGATCATCGATATCGCTGTAGGCGCGGGTGCAGGTGAGGCCTGCCTTGGGGGCAACCTCGACAGTCAGGTCGCCGTCGAGCGGGGCGAGCACGGCATGATAGCGACGGTGACCGACCAGATCGGCGGTAGCCGCCTCGTGGGCGTTCACCCACCAATACACCAGCGAGTCGCCGATGGAGTACGCCACATCGTGCTGCAGTTCAGAAACGCCGTCGAGCGCCTGTCCGGTACGCATCCACTTCTTGACGGACTTCATCTGAGCGTCGAAATCGGCGCGCGAGTTAAAGACATGCATGACTTATGCCTCCTTAATGGGTGCCAGTGCCTGAGCCAGATCGGCAGACGTCAGCGGTCGCAGGGACACCTCAAAGCGGGTGCGATAGGAATCGAGCACCTCGGAACCCCAAGAGTTCGAACCAAGGCCGAGCAGCTGGTCGTTGATGTTGACCGTAACCGTGTCGCCCTTGACAAGGTCGTAGACGTGCTTGGCGTTATCGATGGCCTCGCAGCTATAGGGCCATGCCGAGAACGAGAACGGATTGGAGGCAACGTCAGCCGGACGCGTCACCAGCACGCCGTCACCGTGGCTAGAGCGCAGGGCAACCCAGCGGGTACCCTCGCGGTTGGCACAATCCTGGGGCATGACATACGGCGTGAACATGTCGTCGACCGTAGTGCGGTAATGACCGACCGGGTTGGCGCGCAGCGAGTCCGGATAGTTCTCGCCCGGGCCGTGGCCATACCACTCGACGGCACGATCGCAACCGGGGACCTCAAAGGAGATGCCGATGCGCGGGATGATATCCGAGTAATCGCCGTAGGGCTCGCCGGAAACCTTGAGGTCGACGCGATCGCTCGGAAGCACGGTGTAGACAAGCTCGACGCGCATGCCGAACGCACGGACGGGAGGAGCAATGCGTTGGCTCACGGTAACGGCGACCGCATTGCCGTCCTGCTTCCAAGAAACCTTGCGGGTGGACGTCTGCATTACATCGATGAAGTTGTCCTTCCACAGGGAGTCGTACTCCTGGGCGTGGTTGTCGACGAGCGGATGCCAAAAACCAACCTGGGGGCCAGAGGCCATGACGTCGCGGCCGGATGCCTTCCACTCGCTCACGGTGCCGTTTACCTTGCTGAAGGTCAGCTCGCCGTTGAGGGAGTGAATGCGAATCTCCTGCTCGGTCTCCTCGACCGTAAGCTCAGGACGAGTGGGGGCCGCAATGGCCGGCGCCGGATGGTTTGCGATGGCAAACTGGTTTGCGCCCAGTTGGAACATCGGCTCGCACCAGACGTGAGCGGCCATGGTGTAGGCGCGCACAGTCAGCAGGGTCTCGCCTACCGCGGCCTCGTGAATCACCAGCGGAAGCTGGACGGACTCACCGGGGGCAACCGCACCGGGCATGAGCGTCTTGCGGCAGACCACGTCGCCGTCCACCAGGGTCTCCGCCGACAGGCAAACATCCTCGAGGGTGGTAAACCAGCGCTTGTTGGTGACAGTCAGCTCGCCCGCCTCGGCGTCATAAGCCATGCGAACCGGGCAGATGACCTGGCCGTACTCGGTAAGGCCCGGGCTCGGCTGCTGCCAAGGGAACACCATGCCGTCGATGCAGAAGTTGCTGTTATTGGGGTAATCGCCGTTGTCGCCACCATACATATCGTAGGCAACGCCGTCCTCGGTCACAGCAGCCAAACCGTGGTCGCACCATTCCCAGATAAACTGGCCTTGGATGCAATCCCAGCGATCGAAGACCTCCTGGTACTCGGACAGACCTCCGGGGCCATTACCCATGGAGTGGCCATACTCGCAGTTGATGCGCGGCTTGGGGAACGGATGCTCACCAAAGTCGTTCATCTGCGACACACGGGAGTACATCGTGGAAATGACGTCGACGGTATCGGCGTTGCGGTCCTCCTCGTAGTGGACCGGACGACCATCGAGCTCGTGAGCCTTGGCGTACATCGCGCGGATGTTGCAGCCATAGCCGCTCTCGTTGCCCAGCGACCACATGATGATGCACGCGTGGTTGCGCTCCTGCATCACCAGGCGCTCAATACGGTCGACGTAGGCCGGCTCCCATGCCGGGTCGTCGGTAACCAGGGCGATGTTGCCGATATTCTCGAAGCCGTGGCTCTCCATATCGGTCTCGGCGACCAGCATGATGCCATACTCATCACACAGCTCGTAGAAGCGCGGGTCATTGGCATAGTGAGAGGTGCGCACTGCGTTGATGTTGTGCTGCTTCATGAGCTCCAGGTCGCGGCGCATGCGATCGAGGCCCACGGCGCGGCCCTTGTGATCGTCGTGATCGTGGCGGTTGACGCCATGCATTTTAAAGTAAGTGCCGTTGAGGTAGATATGATTGCCCTCGACCGTCACCTCGGCAAGACCCTGGCGATGCGGGACGTACTCGCTCACCTTGTCGCCGTCGTAGACCTCAAACGTAAGATCGTAGAGGAAGGGGTCCTCGGGATTCCAGAAGTGGGCATCGGTCACGCTGCACTCGGCATGGCTGTCGACGCACTCACCCGTAGCCACCACGTTCTCGCCATCGCTGAGCGTAAACACAACGCGGGAAGCGCCCTCGACAACCGTATCGAGCGTGATCAGAGCGGCATCGCCCTCGCGGTGCGTGCGGAACCTAAAGTCGACCAGGTGCGCGGCGGGACGCTGCATAAGGTACACATCGCGGAAGATGCCCGAGGCCCACCACATGTCCTGATCCTCGATGTAGCTGCCATCGCTGTACTGCAGGACCTTGACCGCAAACAGGTTGTCGCCCTCGACGAGCGCGTCGGTCACGTCGAACTCGGCAGACAGGCGCGAACCCTTGGTCATGCCGATATACTGACCGTTGACGTACAGCTCGCCATAGCTCTCGATGCCGTCGAAGCGAATGATCTCGCGAGCGCCGGCAGGAACGGCGGGAAGGTTGACGATGCGCTGGTAGACGCCCGTGGGGGCGTCGGAGGGAACGAACGGCTGATCAACCGGGAACGGGAAACCCTCGTCGGTGTAGGCAAGGTTGCCATAGCCGTCCACCTGCCACAGGTGCGGAACCTCCACGTGATCCCACTCGGGCTTGTACGTGGAGAGTTCCTCGTTGGAGACGGCAGCGGGGCCCTCAAAGAGGCGGAACTGCCACGAGCCGGACAGCTGGACAAACCCGCGCGACAGCTCGCGGCTGTACGTTGCAGCGAGATCGGCGGTCTCGTAACCCATAAAGTACGCATGGGGTGCCAGGCGGTTCCTGTGGGTGAGCGCTTGGTTTTCCCAATCGTTAATGGCGTCCATGGTGATGCTCCTTCATCATCGTAGTGATTCTTGTGCAACCGGTTGTCCTTATCTTACGGGCGATGTAAAAAACTGTGCAACCGGTTGTCCGCTGAACGGTCGATTTGGCAGGGATAACGGTGCAACCGGTTGTACAATCGCAACACTTATGTCACCCTGAATATCGAAACTCAGCACAAGACATCGTTCTTAAGCTCGTAGGCAACCTCCACGCCCGCTGATATCTCACCCACACGAGACGTATTCGATTTCGGCTTGGTTGCAAAACGACACCGGTCACCGGATATCATGAACGCTGTTCAGGCGCACTATAGTAAGCTGTATCCGCACTAGCCCGTATCAGTGACAACATCGACCGCATTTTCCAGGAGACGCCATGACACAACCAGTTCGCACCGCACCTACGCTTGCCGAGGTTGCCGCAGCTGCCGGCGTGTCGCGCTCCACGGCATCGCGCGCCCTCAACGATTCGCCCCGCATTAGCGAGGAAACCAAAAAGCGCGTCCGCGCGGCGGCCAAGGAAGTCAATTTTGTCCCCAACGCTCGTGGCCGAGCGCTCGCTGTCGGGCGCACGGAAATCATCGCCGTGCTCGTGACCGAGCCTCTGAGTGAACTCTTCAGCGACCCCACCTATAGCGAGTTTTTGAGCGGCATTACCGAGGAACTGTCGGAGTCGTCCTATCTGCCCGTTATCTTGCAGGCGTCTTCTACGCATGAGCGCAACCGCGCACGCGAGCACTTTGAGCGCCGCTCGTTCGACGCCGTGATCGACGTCTCTCCCTACAAAGGCAGCGAGCTGCTCGAGGTGCTGCGCGAGCTGGGCGTACCCACCGTGTTGTGCGGCCAGCTCGAGGGCCACCCCTATCGCGATGTGTTCTCGACGGTCTACTCTGACGACGAAGAGGGCGGACATTTTGCGGCACTCGCCATGAAGGATCACGGGCGCAAAGATATCGTCGCCGTGTTGGGACCGCAAGACAACCCCGCTGTTGTCGACCGCCTGCGCGGCTACCGCGCCGTCTTGGGCGAAGACCTCCCAGACGCAAACGTTATCTATACCGGCTGGAACAGCGGAGACGGCTATCAGGCCATGCACCAGATCCTCGCGCGCGAGATTGCTTTCGATGGCGTGCTCTGCGGATCGGACCGTATCGCGGCTGGCGTCATCACCGCACTCAACGAGGCAGGCCTATCCGTTCCTGCGGACGTTTCTGTCGTCGGCTTCGACGATCACGAGATTGCGGCGCGCTGCGTCCCCGCGCTCACGACCGTCCGCCAGCCCCTGCGCGAAGAAGGACACATGGCCGCCAACATTGCGCTCGACATGATCAAGGGTGCCGAGCCCACCACCACCGTCATGCACATGCAGCTCGTTCAGAGAGACTCGCTATAAGAAACTGGGGCAGGCTTTCCGCCAAACAGTTGTTGCGGAAAGCCTGTCCCGTTTGAGCGCTCATTCTGGGGCACAGTTTCCGTTAGACAGCTCGACCGGAAAGCGCGTCCCGTTATTTGGCTGGATTCTGGGTCGCAGTTTCCAAAAGGACCCTGTTTGGGAAACTGCGACCCGTTTTGGACGCAAATTCTGGGACGCAGTTTCCGCGACGCCCAGTCAACCTATGCCCTCGCAACGCCCGCGCATAAAAAACGAGGGAAGGCACGCGTCCTTCCCTCGTTACAGGCAATATGTAGCCGTTTGCCTACATCAGGCGCAGGCTGACGTCCTTGAGCTGGGCGCCGGAAACGGCACTCGGAGCGCCCGACATAAGGTCGGAGCCGCTGGCCGTCTTAGGGAACGCCATGACGTCGCGGATGGAGTCGGAACCGGTGAGCAGCATGCACACGCGGTCCAGGCCCAGAGCGAAACCGCCCATCGGGGGCGCACCAAACTTGAGAGCCTCCATGAGGAAGCCAAACTGCGACTCGGCGCGCTCCTCGGTAAAGCCCAGGAGCTTGAGCATGGACATCTGCATCTCGGCGTTGTGGATACGCATACCGCCACCGCCGGCCTCAAAGCCGTCCATGACAAAGTCGTAGGTGCAAGAACCGGCTGCCAGCGGATCGGCCTCGATCTTGGCGATGTCGGTCTCGGTCGGCAGGGTGAAGGGCTGGTGCTCGGCGGCATAGGCCTTGCGGTCCTCATCCCAGTGGAACAGCGGGAAGTTGACGACCCACAGGAAGTCGTGGCCCTCGCGCTTGATCTCGAGTGCGTTGGCCATGTGAGAACGCATGCCGCCCAGGATCTCGTCAGAGAGCAGGCGCGGGCCGGCGGCGAACATCACAAGATCGCCGGGCTCGACGTCCATGCGCTCGCGCAGAGCCGCCATCTCCTCGTCCGAGAAGAACTTGACGATGGGGCTGTTGATGGAGCCGTCCTCGCGGAAGGCGATCCAAGCCAGGCCCTTGGCGCCAAACGTGGAGGCCACGCCGGCGAGCTTATCGATCTTGGCACGTGCCCAGGCACCGGCGCCCTTGGCGTTGATGGCCTTGACGACAGAGCCCTCCTCGTTTGCGGCGGTCGCAAAGACCTTGAACTTGGAGTTGGCGAAGATGTCGGTCAGGTCGACCAAGTGCATGCCATAGCGGGTATCGGGCTTGTCGGAGCCATAGGTGTCCATGGCATCCCAGTAGTTCATGCGACGCAGCGGCGTGGGCATCTCGACGCCCATGCGGCCGAAGGCATCGGACAGAACCTCCTCGAGCGCGCTCATGACATCGTTCTGGTCCACGAAGGACATCTCGATATCGACCTGAGTGAACTCGGGCTGACGGTCGGCACGCAGGTCCTCGTCGCGGAAGCACTTGGCAACTTGGTAGTAGCGCTCGACGCCACCGACCATGAGCAGCTGCTTCAGAAGCTGCGGGGACTGCGGCAGGGCGTAGAAGTTACCCGGCTGGATGCGGCTGGGGACGATGAAGTCGCGGGCGCCCTCGGGCGTGGACTTGAACAGGGAGGGCGTCTCGACCTCCATGAACTCACGGTTGTGCAGCGCCTCGCGAATGGCAAAGGTAAAGTCGGAGCGCAGCTTGAGGTTGGCCATCATCTCGGGACGACGGAGATCCAGATAGCGATAGCGCAGGCGGGTGTCCTCGCTGGTCTCAATGCCGTCCTCGATCTGGAACGGCGGGGTGACGGACGTGTTGAGCACCTCGGCGTGGTCGGTCAGGACCTCGATCTCGCCGGTCGCGAGCTTGGTGTTGGTGGTCTCCTCGCCACGAGCGCGCACGACGCCGTGGATCTTGATGGGCCACTCGGGACGCATGGTCTCGGCGATCTTAAAGGCATCGCCATCGGAGTGCTCGGGGTCGAAGGTGAGCTGCGTGATGCCCTCGCGGTCGCGAAGGTCGCAGAAGATAAGGCCGCCGTGGTCGCGGCGACGGCTCACCCAACCGGTGAGGGTGACCTCTTCGCCCACGTTCTCGAAGCGAAGCTCGCCGCAGGTACGGGTGTGCATGGAATGCTCGTCAATGGGACGGGTCTGGCTCATACCAGTGATCCTCCTTTATGGATCTGTGCCGCCCCGTGTCGTTCCGGGCAGCGTCGTACAGATTTGCCCAGCCTGCGTAAACCGCGCAGCCGGACATGGCGTTCTATCTTATCGCACCCGCGTCGATGTGCCGCGGAAAAGTAGCTCATGCCCAAAGACTTGACGGAGACGAAACAATTGGTGCACCGTGGCCGTCGCCCAGGCGTGCGGCGTGCGACAATGTGCCCCAATACAACTGCACTCGGAAAGGCCCGCCATGGCTGCACGCCTCATCGTTATGGATATCGACTCCACGCTCATCAACCAGGAGGTCATCGACCTGTTGGGCGAGGAGGCCGGCGTAGGCGAGCAAGTGGCGAAGATCACCGAGCGCGCCATGCGCGGCGAGCTCGACTTTAAGCAGGCGCTCGAGGAACGCGTGGGGCTGCTTGCCGGCTTGGACGAGAGCGTGTTCGAGCGCACCTTTGAGCGCGTGACGTTTACCCCCGGCGCGCTGGAGCTTGTGCGCTCGGCGCACAGCAAGGGCTGGAAGGTCGGCGTGGTAAGCGGCGGCTTTCACGAGGTCGCCGATAAGATCGTGGCCGCCGCGGGCATCGACTTTTGCCTCGCTAACCGCCTGGAGGTCGTGGACGGCAAGCTCACCGGTAAGCTGGCGGCAGACATCGTGACCAAGGAGTCCAAGCTCATCCAGCTGCTGGATTGGGCGGTTGAGTGTGGCGTCGATATGGCACACACCGTGGCAATCGGCGACGGCGCCAACGACATCCCCATGATTCAGGCCGCAGGCACGGGCATCGCGTTTTGCGCCAAGCCCAAGACGCGCGAAGCCGCCCCGTTTGCCATCGACGAGCGCAACCTGATGCTCGCCATGGACATCATCCTGCGTGACTAGCCGATCCATCTAACAATTGAATCAGTCTGTCCTATAGTTTCCGAACAATTTTGTCTTAGTGTTCGGAAAAACACCCTTTGAGTGCTAGACTTTGCGCCGTCGAAGGGAACATATATGGATAAGCAAGATCTTGAGCAATTGCTGAGCGATGTTGCCGACGGAGCAGTTGCCCCGGCAGTCGCCCTCACACGCATCCAGACGGCGCCGACCGCCGATCTGGGTTTTGCACAGCTCGATCTTTCGCGCGGGGTGCGCCAGGGAGCCGGCGAGGTTGTCTACGGTGCCGGTAAAACCGCCGATCAGATTGCCGCCATTATCAAAGCGCTGCGCGATGCCGGCCAGGAACGTATCCTGGTCACGCGCCTGGACGCCGAAAAAGCAGCCCGTACCTCGGAGCTCCTCGACAACGGCATCGACCTGGGATATGCCCCGGACGCGCAGCTCGCCCTCGTGGGCGGCAAGCCCTCCCCCACCGGTAACGGACGCATCGTCGTCGCCTGCGCCGGCACGAGCGACTTGCCCGTCGCCGAGGAAGCCGCGTTGACGGCCGAATTCTATGGCAACGAGGTCGACCGCCTCTACGACGTAGGCGTCGCCGGCCTGCACCGCTTGCTCGCGCATGCCGAGGAACTTGCCCAGGCGCAGGTGGTCATCGCCATCGCCGGCATGGAAGGCGCCCTGGCGAGCGTTATCGGCGGTCTGGTGAGCTGTCCGGTCATTGCCGTTCCCACCAGCGTGGGCTACGGCGCGAGCTTTGGTGGCGTAGCCGCGCTGCTCGCCATGCTCAACTCCTGTGCCAGTGGCGTTTCGGTCGTCAATATCGACAACGGCTTTGGTGCCGCCTACCAGGCAAGTCTTATCAATCATCTGAGCGCCGGTACATCCCGCGCCCGTTAAGGAGCATTCCATGTCCAACCATCAGCATACGCTTATCATCGACGGCACCTCGGGCATCAGCGGCGATATGACCGTCGCGGCCCTGCTCGACCTGGGCGCCAGCGAGGAGCACCTGCGCGAACAGCTCGCTACGCTGCCGGTCGACGGCTTTACGATCGCCGTCACGCGTGCAAACAAGCATGGCATCGACGCCTGTGATTTTGACGTCCAGCTTGCAGAGGAGCTCGAGAACCACGACCACGATATGGCCTGGCTCTACGGCAACGAAGCAGCTGCCGAGCACACGCACGAGCACGAGCACCACCATCATGAGCACGACGAGCACGAACACGAGCACTGCCACGAGCATGACCATGAGGCCCATGGCCATGGCCACGAGGACCACCATCACGCCCATCACCATCACCACCGTTCTTTGGCGGACGTCACCGCCATCATCGACGGCTCACAGCTAAGCGATGGCGCCAAGCGTCGTGCCCTCGCCATTTTTTCCGTACTCGCTGCTGCCGAGGCCAAGGCTCACGGCAAAACGCCCGAGACCGTCCTGTTTCACGAGGTGGGCGCCGTCGACTCCATCGTCGACGTCTGCTCTGTCGCGATCTGCCTCGACGACCTGGGTATTGAGGACATCGTGGTCGAGTCGCTCTCCGAGGGCCACGGCACCATTCGCTGCGCCCACGGCCTCATGCCCATTCCCGTCCCCGCTGTCGTCAACCTGTGCCAGGCGGGCAATATCGCCCTCACGCCTGCACCGGTCGCTGGCGAGCTCGTGACGCCCACGGGCGCCGCCATCGTCACCGCGCTGCGCACGTCCGAGCACCTGCCGGCACGCTACCGCATCGAAGCCGTCGGCTACGGCGCCGGCAAGCGCCCCTACGAGGGTTGCTCCGGCACGCTCCGCTGCCTGCTTGTTCACGCGGACGCATAGCCATGGATGCCCGCAAGGCAAAAAGCCGCGCTGCGATCGTCGCGGCATTCTCCGAGCTGCTGCGCGAAGAGGACTACGGCAAAATCACCGTCGGCGACATCATCGTGCGCGCCCACGTAGGCCGCGCGACATTCTACGGCCTCTTTAAGAGCAAAGACGACCTACTGTCCGAGCTCGTGAGCGACATCTGCACCCACGCCCTCGACGACGATGGCACACCGCTCGACGACCCACTCGTGCAGGTCGAGCATATCCTCAACAACCTCTGGGAGCGCCGCCAAGGCGTTCGAGCCCTCGTAGCCGGCGCCGGCTCCCGCGTCTTCGCCGACTGTCTCCGCAAGACCATCATGTCACGAGCAGCCGAAACCGTGCCCGCCGACCCCACAGGCCCCGCCGGCACCATGGACCGCAGCTTCTTACTACACCACATAGCCTCAAGCTTCGTAGCAACCGTCCAATGGTGGGCCTGGCACAACTTCCAAGCCCCAAAAGAGAACGTAGCCAAAGACTATCTATCAGCCATAAAACCCCTCTTCAGCTAAGTAAGAAGCTCATCTCAAAGCACCGCCCCACCCCAAGGCGCCACGCATCCCAAAGTGTCACTCGCACTTCGATGCCCCCAACAGCAACAAGCCCCTCCCATCCAAATTCAGATATATATGTTGGGTTGCTTGTTCGAACACAGCCAAAAATGCCCAGGGCTCGGTAAGGGTTAACTTTCCAACGCACTCCGCAGGACGCAAAAAGGCTCGCCGCACGAAGTGCGCAGCGAGCCTTTTTGCATGTCCGAGGACGCGTTGGAAAGTTAACCCTTACCGAGCCCGGACCTTATAGAGCCGTCCTTAGCCTAGAACATGCCCAAGAAACCGTGCACAAACAGTGCGGCCAGAGCGGCACCGATAAACGGTGCGATGCCAGGAACAAGCAGGCCATACTTCCAGTTGTTGTCGGCCTTGTTCTTGATCGGCAGTACCTGGTAAGCCATGCGAGGACCAAGGTCACGAGCCTGGTTCATGGCGAAGCCGGTGATACCGCCCATGCCCATGCCAACAGCCCAAACAATCAGACCGACGCAGATAGCGAGCATCAAAACGTTCTCGCCGGCGCGGCTAGCAGCAGCAAGGATGGCGCTGATGAACACGAAGGTGCAGATAGCCTCACAGAAGAAGTTGCGGGCATAGTTCGTACCCTCGGTGGTGGGGTTGGTCGAGAAGATATTGCGCTGGGCAATGGGGTCGACGACGCCCTCGGAAGCCTTGAACTCATCGGCATACATGAGCCATGCGATGCAGGCGCCCGCGAAGCCGCCAAGCATATCGGCAAGCATGAAGGGAATGCAGCTGTTCCACGGCACCAGGCCTACGATGCACTGGGCAAGCACCATAGCCGGGTTCATGCACACGGCGCCGCCAAAGACAAACAGGCAGACCGAGATGCCAAAAGACCAGGTGGTGATGGCAAACATGTGGCCGGAGCCCTGATACTTGGTGCCCTTGAGCACAGTATCACAGTGCACGCCCACGCCAAAGATGATCATGAGGGCCGTTGCGCCGAATTCGCAGAGGAGTTTGGTAAGCATAAAACCTTATCTTTCTTGTCGGTTATAAACGATTCGTTTAGGCCGCGCACTAGTGCTGCGCGACGACAACACCCAGGCCATCGGGAATGACGGCCACTTTGGCATCGGCACCCTTCATCTCAAAGGCGAGCTTGAGCGCCTCCTCGAGGGTGTTAACCGGCGTCATGTGCATATCCTTAATCATCTGGTGATCGCACAGGTCGGTAACCATGATCACAGGGTGATGCGCGAGGATGCGGGCAAAGATCTGGCTCGTCCACTGGTCGGGCAGGGTCTCGTCCTTAGGACGGTCGATGCAGGCGCGCTCAAACTCTGCCGGATCATTGTCGGCGATGTTGTGATAGAAGCCCTCGCCACCGTGACCGTCGGCACAACCGGCGACATCGATGATCACGCCGCCCTCGGGAAGTGTGGCCTCTGCAGAGCACATGCCCTTCACGGCCTGATAGATGTTCTGGTCGAGCGGGTAGCCGCCATTGGTGGTAATGGCAATCTCGCACTCGACGGGCTCAACGCCGGCAAGGCTCTTCACGAACTCGCAGCCAGCCTCGTGCGCCTTGTGGATGTCGCCGGCAAAGGAGCCGATGACCTCGTGCTTGCCGTTGAGCACCACGTTGAGCACAAAGGCAAGGTGAGCCATCTCGGCAGCGGCAAACATGTCCTCGCTCACGTGGTTGTGGCACAGGTTGCCGGCACGCGAATGGGAATCGTTCACAAACTGACCGTTGTGGTTGTACATGATGGTCTTGTAGCTGGCGATACCAGGCAGGACGGACTTGCGGCTACCAGAGAAACCGGCAAAGAAGTGCGGCTCAATAAAGCCCTCGGCAAGCAGCAGATCGCAATCGGCAGCAATCTTGTTGATGATGCACTCGCCGCCAGAAGGCAGGGTGCCGATCTTTTTCATCATGCTGTCGTCAGTCGCGACGTGCATAACGATTTCCTCGTTGGCAACGATCTCCTCGCCGTACTTGTTGACGAGCTCCTCGTGCGTCGAAGGACGATGCATACCCGTAGCAACCAAAATACGCACTCGAGCCTCGGGCGCAGCGGAATGGATGTGATGCAGCAGAATAGGCATCGTCACACGCGAGGGAACGGGGCGCGTATGATCGGAGCTAATGATGACGATATCCTTCTTGCCAGCACAAAGCTCCTCGAGCGAAGGCGAGCCATAAGGGTTGGCAAGTGACTCCTCTACCAGCTCTTCCTGTGATTTTGTAGTCTTAAACTCGTTTTGATGACCTTCCATCACACCCGCGAAGTTCTTATCCTCGAGCTCCAGATGCAACGTCTTGTGGTCAAACGGCAGTTCACATTCAAACAATGACGAGCGCCCTCTTCCTTTCAACTGACACACTAGATAAACCGTTGGAAGGATACGCCGCTCACCGAAAAACACCACCGTCCACCGACTCATTAACACAACGTTCATATTTGACCCACAACAAAACGGCCGTGACCCCAAACGGGACCGCGGCCGCAACAGTCGTAAGGCGAGAAGCACCACATGCATCTCAATCCCGATCGATAAGGCGCGCGGCGCGAAGCGCCAAACGCGCCGCCGGGACAGACCCCATCCAAAACGCGCGAAGCGCGCCATTAATTCCCCCAGCCAGTAATCCGCCGAAGACCGGACATCGCAGGGCCCGCCATTAGTTTACTTTTAGGCACACTCCGCACTGATATCTTCTGTATTGAAGACGTCGATGGCGCATCCATATACCATTGG
>CALGZY010000145.1 GCA_937934355.1 uncultured Collinsella sp.
CCCGTCGCGAGCTCCGTGGATCCGCCGCCCGAATCGGCAACAATGATGCGCTCGCCAGCAAAGTCGTGCGCCACGCCAAAAAACGTCAGGCGCGCCTCGACCTCGCCCGGAATCACCTGCGGCTCAAGCCCCAGATCGCGCAGGCCGTCCAGCAGCAGTGCGGCATTGGATGCATCGCGCGCGGCGCTCGTGCATGTGGTGCAGATGCACGCGGCCCCAAAGGCACGTGCCTCGTCCACAAACATGCGGCATGCGGCGAGCACGCGCTCAACGGCCGCCTCGCAAAAGCGGCCCGTCGCGTCCACGCCCTCGCCCAAGTCGGTAATCTCGGTATGCTTGGACGATTCCACGATCGCCCCGCCCTCGACCTGGGCCAACACCAGTCGCGACGACACCGTTCCCAGGTCGATCGCGGCCACCTTATAGCGTTTGCAATTTGTCATTGCGGGCTCCCCTCCGGGCGCTATTTGCCGTTGGACACGACCGTCTGGCCCTCGACACCGTTAAACCCAAACAGCATGTCGAGCGCCTGGATGTACCACGGCACGTCCTTACCGACTTCTTCAATCTCTTTGGCAACTTCGCTGGCCTTCTTGGCGTTCGACGACTTCTTGCTCGAAGACGAATCCGAATCGTCGTCCAAGCCCTGCACTTCAATCCTCTTCTCGCCGGGCATCACCAGGCCCAAGTCCTCGGATGCCGCGTCCTTGATACCCTCCTCCGAGAGCAGCTTGTCGACGCTTTTTTGCAGCTCATCATTGTATTGCTGACGAATCTCGACCTGCTTGGCCAAGATATCGCTCGAACGCTTTGCCACGTACAGATCGCGCACGGGGAAATACAGGCTCACGAGCACCAGGGCAACGACAATGCCGATGAATAGCCCTCGCTGAGGACCGTGGGTAAAGTCGTAAATTGCCTTGACCACTGCGTTGTCGTTGGCGTAGTGCATAAAGTCCGAGCCGGAAAGACGGCTTGAGGGACGGCGCGGCTTGTCGGACGCCTGGGCCGAAGGGCGCGACGCATGCGCGGAACGCGATGGGCGCACCGGACTATCCGAGGAACTATTTGGCTGAGCATTGGGATGCGAAGTCGCCGGCGAGCTATACCTGGAGCGATCAGCACCAGCATAACCAGACCCGCCAAGCTGCGCGGTACGCGCACGACGAGGCGACGGCTCACGCGAACCGGCGGAATAGTACCTGTTGTCGTAAATCTGATCCATGTGCGCCTTGTGCGGTTGAGGTTTGTTTGCGCTAAGTCCCTTAGTTATAGCACGAGCGCCCGCACCGCCTTCGCCAGCCTTTGCTCGACATAAAAAAGGCGCTGAGCCGTATGGCCCAGCGCCCAATGGTGCTCAACAGTGCCCGGCGGAAGCGAGGCGAATCCGAGTCAGCCCCGCCGCCGCACACGCCGCTGCCTAGCGAATGTTGTAGAACGCGGTCTTGCCGGCGTAGCGCGCGCTGCCCTCGAGCTCGTCCTCGATGCGGATGAGCTGGTTGTACTTAGCAATACGGTCGCTGCGGCACGGGGCGCCCGACTTAATCTGGCCGGCGTTGACGCCCACGACCAGGTCGGCGATCGTGGAGTCCTCGGTCTCGCCAGAACGGTGGCTCACGATGCAAGCGTAGCCGGCCTCCTTGGCGGTTTCGATGGCCTCGAGCGACTCAGTGAGCGTGCCGATCTGGTTGACCTTGACCAGAATCGCGTTGGCAGCGCCCAGTTCGATGCCCTTCTTGAGGCGCTCGGTGTTGGTGACGAACAAGTCATCGCCCACCAGCTGCACCTTGTTGCCAATGCGACGGGTGAGCTCGACCCAGCCGTCCCAGTCCTCCTCGGCCATGCCGTCCTCGATGGAGATGATGGGGTAGGTGTCGACGAGCTTCTCCCAGTAATCGACCATCTGGGCGCTCGTGTACTCCACGCCCTCGCCCTTGAGCTCGTACATGCCGGTCTCGGCGTTGTAGAACTCGGT
>CALGZY010000146.1 GCA_937934355.1 uncultured Collinsella sp.
ACGATATGGCACCGTGGGGACACATGTATGTCAATCCTGGTCTAACAGAGCCTTTTGTATTGCCTGTATGCACAGACCATCTCTTGATAACTCCGCTCCGAAGGCGACGACGCCAGATCCTCCAAGGATGTCGTTAAGTACCTTAACATGGCATTTTCTATTATTATTCATCATCAATAATACTATTCAGTCGCATGACAGGATTCCCAAGATGCGAGGATTCTACTCATGGCGATAATCCCTACACCCCAGAAGTCCTAACGTGACAAACGCTAACTCTCCCAGCCGGCGCGAATGGTTGCTACGACATCGCCTAGGCGCTGGCCGAGAGCCGCTAGATGTTGGAGCACCTCGTTGGGCGATGCGCCGTTGAGGATGCACGTGAGGGCATACGATGCCAGAAAGATGGCCACAAGCCCTAACGGGATGAGCACGATCATCGCCAATGTGCGCAAGCGCTGGCCCACACGGCGACGACGCGCACGACGCTTGTCGAACGCGAGCTCCTGCGCATATGAATCTTGCTGTACGGAATAGGCCTCTGGTGCCGATTCGCACCCGGGCACAGCTGCAGGTACAGCAGCGGGCACGACATTTTGCGCAAAGGGCTGGGCTGCCGCCCCTTGCATTTGCATCTCCATGAGTCGTTGCTGCTGACGCAGCATGCGCTCAGCTTGTTGCTGCGGAGTCTCAAGAAACAGATCCATGCTGGCCTCCAAAATCGGAGCATTCGACGCTTACGACCAGCATCCCGCACCGCCATGACCGCGACAACGCAATCGCCGGCAATAGCCACAAAGTTTCTTTTGCTCAAAAGCTGTCGAAAAGCTCAACAACTCCCCTACCAGCACTTTCTCTGAGCTTTTTTCGTCAGCAATCTTTTGGCCTTCCACCCTTACGCCAACTGACCAAAATCTAACCAAAAGCTTGACGGAAATTGTGAAGACAGGGACCCCATACAAAAACGTGCCGCCCCAAAAGGGGCGGCACGCTAACTTCTTATCAGTTTTTCAGTAGCAAGCACGCGACGACCCGAAGCCGGAGCACAGGGTAGGGAAACACCTTTACCTCGCGCGACCTGCGCAGCCGTGAGCGAGAGGGAAAGGTGTTTCCCCGCCCCGTGCTCCGCAGTCGGTGGAGGCAGCTTTAGATGCCCGCGAGACCTCGGGTGGCGGTGGCGCACATAAACGCCAAGGCTAGAATCACGAGCGAGCCCGCGATGTCTGCCAGCACGCCCATTGCACGGCGTTCAAACAACCAGCTCTCAAAGTGCGGGGCGACGTTGCGCCAAACACGCCACAGCAAGATGCCCATACCGATGACGCCCGGGATATTGAGCAGTAGGATCTCGGAGCACAAAAGACCGATCAGGTTACCGGCGGCAAAGCCCGCATCACCCTCGCAGTATTTGCGGTAGACCATATACAGCATGTACGCCACAAACGGCTGCAAGCACGCAGAAATAAACGAGACCACCATCGAGGGGTCCTGCGAAAAGACCTCGGTGAGTTTATCGACACTCGTGGCGTCCTTCGAAGCCAAGAATAAACCGATAACCACAAGGGGCACCACGCCCAAAATTACCTCGACCAGAGTAAACAACTTGGCAGTCAAATCCTCACTAGCCGAATTCAAATGAGGCGCCCACTCAGGATGAGCATGCGCGCCGACCTTCTTGTCCTTCTCGGCACGATCGGCCTTTTTGCCCTCAGGGACCCGACGACCAGGATCCTTGCGAGTCCCCGCCGCAGCAACCCGAGCCCGAGACTTCTTACCCATACAAAAACACCCCATCAGGTAGTAGATAAACTAAAAGTCGCTACCCAGTGTACCCCACCCATGAACGATGCCGTCCCAACCAGTCCCCCTACAAAAACGTGCCGCCCCAAAAGGGGCGGCACACAAACTTCTAATCAGCTTTTCAGTAACGAGCACGCGACGACCCAAAGCGGGCCGGGAGGGCGGGATTACCTTCCCTCAACGCGACCCTGCGAAGCCGTGAGCGGGGAGGGAAGGTAATCCCGCCCTCCCGGCCCAGCCCACGTTCGTATCGGCGCTAGTAGTTCACCACCTGCTCCTCAAAGTACGCCTTCGGGTGGTTACACACCGGGCACACCTCGGGCGCCTCGGCACCAACATGCAGGTGCCCGCAGTTCAGGCACTTCCATACCTTCACGCCCTCGCGCTCAAACACCTCGCCCGACTCAATGCGCTCGACAAGCTTGTTGTAGCGCTCCTCGTGAGCCTTCTCCACGGCGCCGACGCCACGGAACTTTGCGGCGATCTCGGTAAAGCCCTCCTCCTCGGCGGTCTTGGCGAACTCGTCGTACATCGTGGTCCACTCGTAGTTCTCGCCTGCAGCGGCATCACGCAAGTTATCCAGGGTGTCGGGAACGGCGCCGTCGTGCAGATACTTAAACCACAGCTTGGCGTGCTCGGACTCGTTGCCCGCCGTCTCGGCAAAGATATTCGAGATCTGAACGTAGCCATCCTTCTTGGCCTTAGATGCGTAGTAGCGATACTTGGTATGCGCCTGGGACTCACCGGCAAAAGCGGTCTCGAGGTTCTTCTTGGTTTGAGAGTTCTCAAAATCCATAGGTGTACTTCCCTTCAACATGCCGCCCGTAGGCTTCGAGCGGCCTTGTCTTTAGGATGCCCTCAAGCCGAGAATTTAAACCTTACAATCCTCTTCTTCAGATTCGGGTTGGCTACACGCTTAGCCAGCGGTCACCCTCGGAGCGGCAAAAGCCCTCGCGCTCCAAGTCGGCCAAAATGTCTGCGACAAGATCGTGATCGACCGACTCGCGGCCGGCTGCCGTCTCCATCTCGTTAACGCCTACAACGGCTTCATCGAGCGTAATGCCCGACGGCCGCCCATCGCGCGCAGCCAGCAGCATGCGCACAATATGGGCGCGCTTTTGACGGCGCGAGCCCTCAAACTTGGACTGACGGCTATAGCTCGCCGAGCGCCTGGACGGATTGGGCAGCGTCTTCTTAAGATACGCGCCATAATCCAGCAGCGCGTAATACCATGCGCGCGGCGTGTCGGCATCATCGAGCGGCACGGCAAAGGGAGCGATCTCATCCGCCGTCGCACCAGGGGCCGCCGGACAGGCGGCCTGAATCAGCGGCACCAGCTCGCGATCGGGGACGGCCGGCACGTCGGGAAAGAAATGATGCAGAAAGACCGTGCGCACGTTGGTCTCCAGATACACACCCGGTAGATCGAACGCAAACGACCGGATGCCCTGCGCCGTCGCCGGGCCAATACCAGGCAGGGCGACCAAGTCGCGAGTCTCACGTGGAAACTCCCCACCCCAGTCTTCCATAACGCACTGAGCGGCTCTGTGAAGCGCCAGGGCACGTCGGTTGTAGCCCATCCCCTGCCAAGCATCCAAAACGTCGGAAGGAGCGGCCTGAGCGAGCGCCTGTACGGTCGGAAAGCGGTCGAGCCACGCGGGCATACGCGTCTCCACACGCGGCACCTGCGTTTGCTGCAGCATAACCTCGGAAAGCCAAATAATGTACGGGTCGCGCGTGCGGCGCCACGGAAGGTCGCGATAACGCAGGGCCCCTTCCGAACGAATCATCGAACGAAAGGGGTCCTGAATCATAGCTATGCTCCTTATGCGGCGCTATTCCTCCCGGCAAGCGCACGCACAGGTGGCGTACTCGGGAAACGCATCGCGGTCGGCGAACTTGGAATCGACGGCCGGGAACTGGCGGTGAGCGACGATATCGCCCAGCGAAACGGAATCGAGGTAGTCGCGCATCAGCGCTTGAGCTCCGGCCCACAGGGGATGATAGCAGCACGTACCCATGCGTGCACAGTCGCCTTCGGGCGCGGTGCAATCGTTCATGACCATGGGGCCCTGAACGGCCTCAACGACCTGGCGGATGGTGACATCGTCGGGACTGACTTTAAGACGCATGCCGCCATGGACGCCGCGCAGGCTCTCCACAATACCGGCCTGAACCAAACCATGCTGAATCGAACGGGCAAACGAATACGGGACATTGACCTCTTCGGCGGCGGTGCGAACAGAAAGCAGACGCTCCGGGTCCTCGGCAAGCATCGCGAGCATGCGAAGGGCGTAATCAGTCTTCCTCGATATGTCCATTTTTCCCCTTTCAAGGAATAGGAACAGCTCGAACGAGCTCCGGAGCCGAGCTTACGTCGAGACGTCAATGACCGTATGGACGCCCAAATAGCAAAACGGGTGCCCGCTGAATGCCGTTTTTGAAGCCTCTTGCATCAAAAACGGCCCACAGTGCAACTGAGTATAACCTAACCCCCTGCTTCGTTGAACTGGTGTTGCGCAACAAACGCCTTGTTTGAGTACATGCCTCAAACGGAGCTTGTCCGGGAATTGGAAGGATTTGGGTTTGGGCGAAAGGAGCCGATGGGGTCAAGGTCCTATCAAACGCAAAAAGCCACGTCCGAAGACGTGGCTTTAATTGCGTTGGCGGGAAG
>CALGZY010000147.1 GCA_937934355.1 uncultured Collinsella sp.
TGCGGAACCCAGGCCAGGAAGCTCGCGGGTCAGCGAATCCTCGGCCGGCAAGCTGTCGAGCAAGACGGTTTCCTCGCCCGTGTCGGATTCGGGCTGGTTGCCGGCCTCGCTTTCGGTGTCTTCGTGATCTGCCTCATCCTCGGCAGGCTCAACGTCGCCTGCATCCTGATCATCGGATTGCGCCTCGGTTTCCGGCTCATCCTGCACATCAACGCCCGAATCGTCAAACGCAATCTCATCGAGTGAAATCCGGTCTAAGCTCTCCAAGGCCTCAGCGCAAGCTTCTGCATCTTGGGCCGCATCCTCTTGGCCCATCGTCTCATCTTTCATATATCCCCCAAGCTCAATATCGGGACAACACTGTACCCAAAAACGGGACCCCATAGAGCCGCCGCATGATTTGAAATCCGATTTTATATATGCGTATGTTTTTGAATAGATGAATAGAGACGCAACGACAAAAGCCCCCGAAAAGCGAGCGAAACGCTTTCCGGGGGCTCTGCGAGACATTGGATGAAAATCCTGACGGGCGGGCCTATGCCCAACTGCCAACAGCGACCAACATGTTACTCGGCGTGCGCGTAATCAACCTTGGCGCGGCGAGCGGTAGCCTTCTCCCAATCGCTGGTGCCCTCAAAGACATCCTGCTTGTAGGGATTGCGGCCGAGCTTCTTGGCGCGGTAGGCGATGTAGATGATCGCGGCGACGTTGGCGACCAGTGCGGCGATCGAGACCGCGGTAGCGGCGCCGGGGTCGAGCGTGGAGTGGGTCACAAAGATGGACTCCTCCTGGAAGTAGGGGAATACCTGGGCAAACATGCACCAAATAGCCAGCGTAAAGGCGCGGTTCTGGATCCAACCGCCCTTGTTCCAGATAAAGGCGGCGACGGTGGGCGCCAGCAGCAGCGCAAAGCCGCAGAACCAGGAGTGGGTGGGCAGGCAGTTGTAGGTGTAGCAGAAGTTCCAGATATCGTAGGCGATGATGTAGACCCAGGTCATGTCGGGCCACAGCATGTCGGTCTGATCCTCGGAGGCGTAGACGCTCCACCAGCCGGTCATGCAGAAGATGTTGATGATACCGGCGATGCCGTTGAACACGTTGTTCCAGCCGGCCAGCTGCGTAGCACCTTCGGAGGTGACCCAGGTGGACTGGCCCAGGACAAAGAAGTGATAGGCGCTCTCAAAGTCGGACACGACGGCGATCATGATGTTGATGGCGACGATCACAAACGGCCACGCGCGGAACCAGTGCGCCTTGCCGATCTTTCCCCACTGGTACTTAATGGCAATGAAGCCCCAGCAACCGGCCAGCGCCGCGTATACCTTGGCGTAGTGGAACCAGCTGTTCTGGTACACATGGGTGGGGTTGGTGAGCGCCCACTCGGCACCCTGCGAGACGCCGATGGCGATGGCGACGCAGTAGATGGTCATGGCCAGCGGAGCCACGCCAAAGATGATTGCCGCGCCGAGCTTGGTGCGGCGGCCGACCTCGTTGAGCACGATCAGGCCGATAAAGACCATGGCCCAGCCGGCCCAGTGGATAAGGGTATCGCTACCCCAAACATCGAACAGCATGCTGCTCTCCTTTCACACGCCCGCGGCCCCTCTTCTGATCGCGGGCAGTTTGGCCAAATGTCGTCAGTTCTGGGGCTTGCGCTCCGGATACTTGGCGGTATAGCCCTCGATGTGGAGTGTCGAGGCGATGATTTCCTTGACCGTCTCGTCGGGCACATCGGGGTGCGTGCGGATATACATCAACAACCCCATGATGAGGGTGTAGAACGTCTCGTAGACATGGTCGATGCGTAGCTCATGATGGGCGACAAAATCCACCACGGTGGTGTCGCAGATATACTGCGCCACGCGCTGGACCACGTTGTGCAAAAAGCCGCCGTAGAGCGCGCCGCTGCTCGAGGTGAGCGTGCTCGGCAGCTCGTGGCCGCTGACGACCAGGCGCTTGAAGAGCGGGGCGACGGTGTCGAGTGCACCCTCGATATCACCGACGATGCGGCTGGCATTCCACTGCTCGAGCTCGGCGATAAAACCGTCGATCGCCTCGTCCATGACGGCGGTGACGGCGGCGTCCATGTCGGCGAAGTAGTGGTAGAACAGCGAGCGCGTGCAGCCGGCTCGCTTGGTCACGGCCGAGACGGATAGATGGGACACGCCCAGCTCGGAGCTTACGGTGCGCACGGCATCGAGGATCTCGCGACGGCGTTCGTCGCCCGTCAGGCGCTTTGTCGCGCTATCGGATGCGGGGACGGCATCGACCACAGAGGTATCTGCTGTGTTGTTGCCCATGTTTTGCCGCCTTTCATCCTCTTTTGCCTGACCGTTCGCCTAACAGTCTTGAATATTGTTGACGGTTCGTCAATACTATTTTTGACACAATGTCAACAATGGCGGGTGAACGGCATGGGGCATGCCCGGCCTGCAAAAAAGAGGGGCGCCGCGGTCTCGCCGGGCTGTGGCAAGAGAAGGGACAACCATGATTCTCAACGGACCGGGAATTAGCTACACCGAGCCCGATATCGGCGCGGAGTTTGTGCCGCCGCTGCCGGAGCATCCGCGTGAGGCCATCGTCAAGCTGTGCGAGCACTGCACCAACCGTCTGCTGCATCGCGATGAGCTGCTGGGCTACGAGTACTGGTCGTTTGCCGAGGCCGCAACCGACGAGCAGGCCGAAGTGCTCTGCAAGATGAAGATGCGCCGTCCCTATACGCTGCCCGAGATGGTCAAGCTCACCGGCATGCCCGAAGCCGATATCGAGAAGATGCTCGACGACATGAGCTACACGGGTCTGCTCGAGTACAACTGGGAAAACAACGAGCACGCCAAGCAGTGGGTGCTGCCCATGCTGGTGCCGGGTTCCGCCGAGTTCCTCAACATGCGCATGGGCCAGCTCGAGGAGCACCCGGTCTATGCCAAGTTCTTTGAGCAGGCGTCCAAGGGACCGCTGTCCAAGGCCACGCCGATGGTGCCGCCCGGTGGTGCCGGCATCGGCATGCATGTCATTCCGGTCGAGAAGGCTATCGATGCCGCGAGCACGTCGGTGCCGATCGAGCATATCGAGCATTGGCTCGACAAATACGATGGCAAATATGCCGCTAGCACCTGCAGCTGCCGCGCGAGCCGTCGCGTGATGGGTGAGGGCT
>CALGZY010000148.1 GCA_937934355.1 uncultured Collinsella sp.
GGCAGGAGATAGCGCCGATCTCCTTCATGGTCTTCTTGCCCTGGTAGTACTCCTTAAACTGGTTCATGCCGGCGTTGGCAAGCAGCAGCGAAGGATCGTCGGGGACGAGGGACGAAGAAGGATAGAGCTTAAGACCGCGCTCCTCAAAGAAGTTGAGGAACTTGGAGCGGATCTCGGCCGTAGTCATTGACGGGTAGTCAGCACTCATAGAGGGAATCTCCTCGGTTTCACATCGAAACAGTTCAAACGTAACGATATTACCATCCCACCGCGCAAGTGCAAAAAAGAGGGCCGTCAAACAGCGACCCTCCAGCGAAAGTGCACGTTATTTAGGACTGCGCGATCCTTTGAAAAAGGTTACTGTAAAATTACATATAAGAGTCACCCGGAAGGAGCGATCGATGAAAAGCAAACGATTTGTCCTGAACGCACTTCTGGTAGTAGCACTTTTAGCGCTCTCGGCCTTCTCCTGCTGGTACGCAAACCAACCGGCATTTGGCTACGTATTGTATGCAGTAATGTCCGGCGATAAGGCTTATTACACTCTGCGCGCAATTGACATTCTCTTTTTCTATGTAGCTGGCCCCTTATCAATTGCTTTGCTCGCGTTTCTTGTCATTTACAACTTCAAGAAACGTTAACGGGACCTATTTAGAATCCGAATCGTCCAAGGAGCCGTCGATGCCGGTATTGGTATCGTCGTCCGAGTTGGAATCATCCTCTTTGGCAAAGGGGTTCTTGAAGAAGCCCGTGGCATCAGGCTGCAGACCAGAGAGCTTAATCCAGGGATTATCGAGCTCGGGCTTGGGCATGGCCTTGGCCTCGGGCGCAGTCTCGTTGCCGATGAGCTCGGACTCGTAGATGAAAGTGTCGTCGCCGAGCGCGTCGTAGGCGGCGACCGGATTGCCATCGGCATCGCGGTACGGTGTGCCCTTAAACACGGCGCCGTCATAGGCCACAAGCTGGCGGCCGGTCTCATTCTCAAAATAGTACACGAAAATACCCTTGAGGGCCGCACACAGCGGGATGGCAATAATCATGCCGATGGGACCCATGAGTGCCGAGCCAATAACGAGCGCCGTGAGGCTCATGATGGGATGCACCTGCACCGAGCTCTGCATGACCTTAGGCGAAATCACGTTATCGGTGACGTTTTGGGCCACCATCGTCACGATGAGCGTCCATAACGCCAACATGGGACTGAACATGAAACCGAGCACCGTGGCGATTGCTGCGCTCACCCAAGGACCGACGACCGGAACCAAATGCATGATGCCAGTGAAGATAGCCATGAGCGCCGCATACGGATGGCCGATGATCAGGAAGCCGATAAAGGCGAGGAAACCACCGCAGATGGACGTCACGACCATACCGCGCATGTAGCCGCCGACAGAGCGAGAAAGGATGGCGACCATAAAGCGGTACGAGGTCTCCTTCTCCTGACCGATGATGGTGCAAATCTCGTGGTGCATGCGAGGGTAGTCGCAGGCCATCCAGTAGGCAAGCACCAGACCAAGGAAGATCACGAACAACTGCGAGGCCGTATTGGTGATGAGCGGGAACACACCGCGGCCAAGCTCGGCAGCGATCTGAGACACATACTTCGATGCCACGGTAACCAGCGACGAAAGATTATCGTCCAAATACTCCTTGAGCGGCGTGTTATTGAGCGTCTTGGCATGCGAGATCATCTCATTGAGATCGCCACCCGCAACACGAAGCTGCTCGGGCAGGCGGCTCAGGACTTCCATGATCTGACCAAAGAGAATCGGCGACAAGATGCAAACGACACCGACGAGCACGGCAACAACAACAATAAGCGCGATAAGCGAACCGACGCCGCGATTCACACCATGGTGCTCGAGCCAGTTGGTGATCGGGGACATCACAAAAGCAATGATGGAGCCGACGGCAAGAAACTCGATAACCGGTGCCAGGATGCCCATAAGGTTAAAGATGACAGCAGCAATAACAATGCAGCCGACAACAGCCCAAATGCGCAGCGTCAGAATGCGGGTGTCGCGCAGCACGCGATCGGTTTGTTGGGGGTGCTCACTCATGAACGAATCATCACTCCGTCGGGGTCGATCTTGTCCTGAATCTTCTTAAGCGTGCGGCGCAGCAGACGCGAAACCTGCACCTGAGAAATACCCAGCTTCTTGGCGATCTCGATCTGGGTCATGCCCTTCACAAAGCGCAGCTCGATCACCTCGCGCTCGCGCGGCGAGAAATCACGGATGGCTTCCTCGATCACTAGGCGGTCATCGGTAAAGTCGAGCTCGTTGTCGTCGTCGGCGTAACGGTCGAGAATCGAGGGGGCATCGTCGGAATCGGACGCACCAGGAGCCTCGATGGGCACCGAGGTATAGGCCGAAGACGATTCCATGGCCTCCAGCACCTCATCGACAGTCACATCTAGATACTCAGCGATCTCCTCAACCTTGGGCGAACGCTGCAGCTCGTTGGTAAGTTTGTCAGTAGCCTGGTTGACCTTGGCCGAGAGCTCCTGCAGACGACGCGGTACGCGCACACTCCAGCCCTTGTCGCGAAAATGGCGTTTGATCTCGCCCAGGATAGTGGGTGTCGCAAACGTCGTGAACTCGAGTCCGCGCTCGGGATCAAAACGGTCGATAGCCTTGAGCAAGCCCAGATAGCCGACCTGCATGAGGTCGTCGAGCGGCTCGCCGCGATTCTTAAATTTGTTGGCAAGAAACCTTACCAGGTTCATATGGGACATGACGAGCTGCTCACGGGCGTCCGGATCACCGGTCTCCTTGTAACGACGAAACAGCTCGCGGGTTTTCTCCTTGTCCCAAGCGGTCTTGCCGCTCCGGGAACGTTCGGTCATATTAGATATCCGCCTTGAGGTCGAGGGAAAGCGTCAGGGGCGCCGTAGTCTTTTCGTAGGAGTCGCACACGCTCGCGAGGATGAGCTCGGCATACACCGCAGCCTGGTCGTCTTTATCGACCGTAGCCTGGTCGCCAAAGGTAATAGTCATGCCAACGTGGGTCTCATCGACATCGAATTTGATGGTGATGTCATCGCAGTCGACCGCGGTGCAACCAAAGATGAAAGCCTCCTCAGCAGCCATGCGGATGTCCTCGATGCGATCGACAGACATAGAGCACAGGGCACCAACGTTGGCTGCCGTCATGCGCACAAGGCGAGCGAGACGCGGGTCACCGGCAACGGTCAGCGTGATAGGGCAGGTTGCTTCGCTACTCATCGCAGGACTCCTCAGAGGTCTCGGCGGGCGTATAGGTGTAATACTGAGCCGGCTTGGATACAGACTTCTGACCATCATCGTCGCCCGCGGCGGCCTCGTCCTCGCCAATTAGGACGCGCTCGGTAGGCTGATCGGCCTCCGCAGCGGCAGCGGCGAGCTTGCGATCTGCGTCGGCTGCAGGAGCCTTCACCTTATTGAAGAGCTTCTGCACAGCACCGGCGGCAGAGTCGGTCACGCTCGACACAGCATTGCTGGCCTCGGCCATGCTGCCCGTAACCTCGGAAATGTCGCGAACCACGGCTTCGACCTCTACGAGATTGGAGGTAAGGGCATCGACCGCGGTCTTGCTCGACTTAAGCAGCGGCTCCATCTGGGCAAGCGCCGGCGTAAGCTCATCGACAGCGCCATCGAGCTTTGCCACCACAGGCTGAGCCTCGGCGATGGTGTTGTTGAGGTCGTTCACGGTCTTATCGAGCGAGTCGACAACATTGCGGGTCTTGCGCAGGGTAAGCGCGAGCTCAGCGATGGCCCACACGCCGGCAACGGCGAGCAACAGCAGGGCGATTTGAATGGGACTCATACAAGCCTCCCGGAAGAATCGAAATACAGACGCTTTTCATGGTACCCCAAAGGGGACCGAACATGCCAAGAGCAGCAACGTGGGACAAAATTATCAGCAGCTACTTCGGTGCATTCCCGCTGCGGTCGCGTTCGCTTTGCTCCACGCGCCACTCTTCCCAGCCGCGCCCGGCAGGCTGCCAGAACGCACCGCGCTCCAGCCCCTCGGGCAAATAGCGCTGATCGACCCAGCCTTCGGGATAATCGTGCGGGTATTTATACACACCGTAGTCGTCGCTGCCTGGGCGATGGCGATCGCGCAGATAACTCGGCACCTCACGAAGGCCACTAGAATGGATATCGGCCAGTGCCGCATCAATGGACGCCTCACAGGCATTGGACTTAGGCGCCAAACAAACATAGAGCGCAGCCTGCGCGAGGTTAATACGGCACTCGGGATAGCCAATGACCTCGGCAGACTTAAACGCGGCATGTGCCACCAAAAGCGCCTGCGGATCGGCGTTGCCGACGTCCTCAGAAGCATGAATCATAATGCGACGGGCGATAAACTTAGGATCCTCCCCCGCATCGATCATTCGGGCAAGCCAATAGACGGTGGCATCTGGATCGCTGCCACGCATGGACTTGATAAACGCACTGATAACGTCGTAGTGCATGTCGCCGTTTTTGTCATACGTAAAGCCGCGACGCGGGTTGGCGATCTTCACGTCATCCACGGTGATGGGATAGCGCTCCCCCGCCGCGGGCGCTGGCGTTCCCTCGGTATCGGGACGCGTGACGGCAATCTCGCTCGCAAGCTCGAGCGTCGTGAGCGCCGAGCGAGCGTCACCCGCTGCCAGCGTGCAGATGGTCTTGACCGTATCCTCATCGGCCGAGAACTTACCGTTCAAGCCCTGCGGTGCCTCGAGCGCACGCTCGATAAGCATGGCGATATCCTCGTCCTTTAAATGCTCAAGCTCCACGACTCGACCACGTGAGAGCAGCGCCGAGTTTACCTCGAAGTACGGATTCTCCGTCGTAGCGCCAATCATAATGACGGTACGGTTCTCAACTGCATGCAGCAGGGCATCCTGCTGCGACTTAGAGAAGCGGTGAATCTCATCGATAAATAGAATGGTGCGACGGTCGTACGTATTCAGGCGCGTCTTGGCCTCATCAATCACGCGACGCAGGTCCTTCACGGTACCCGTGACGGCGCTGACCTCGACAAACTCGCTCTTGGTATGGTTGGCAATAATGTGGGCCAGCGTCGTCTTGCCCGTACCGGCAGGCCCGTACAGAATCACGCTCGAAAGCACGTCGTGCTCGATCGCGGCACGCAGCCATGAACCCTTACCGACGGCCTTTTGCTGGCCCACGTACTCGTCGAGCGAATTGGGGCGCATGCGCACCGCAAGCGGCGCATTCTGAAAGGAACGCTCGCGCGTCGAAGCAGAAAAAAGGTCGTCCATAGCCATCCCGTGTATCAATCAAAAACGTTTTCCACTAACAGTATACCGAATTAATACGAACTACCGTTCGTTAATATAGGTACGATGCGGAAACTTTAGACCCGGGAACAGCTTGCTCGTCAGTTCGCAGAAATAACCGTCCGTCATGCTCGCGATATAATCCACCACGGCTTGATCCTTGTCGTCCTGCCAGGCATAGGTGCGATCATAGTAGGAAAGCTGCTGCTCAATGCGCGAAATATGGTGCTTAAAGATGTAAGAGGACTCGTCACCACTGTTTAGATCCCGCAGGCAACGGTCGTAGAGCTTTTCGAACGCCTCGCGCAGCTCCACCTCGGAATCGCCTTCGATACCGCCCTTGCTATAGATCTTCTCGTAGTTCTCGCGCTTGGCTCGGCGGATTTCCTCAAACAGGTCCTCGCTCATCTCGATGCGCGGCTTACCATAGCTGTGCTCAACGATATCGATGGAGGCATGCGTGAGGATCCAACTGTTGTAGGCACCGCCCCGGCCATCATCAAAAGCGTCGGGCGAAAGCAGGCCCGCCGCGATCGCATCCTGACGGTCACGACCGACGTAGGCAAGAATATCCGAGATGCGAACGACGCAGCCCTCGAGCGTCATGGGACGCAGATGCTCAATTGCGCTATAGCCCGTGGCAATGCAATCCTCAACCGTCTGGTCAAACTGGTCAAAGGAGCCCATGTCCGAGAGCTCAAACACACGCTGCTCGTACTCGCCGTTATGGCATAGCACGCCGTCGAGCGTCTGGAGCGACACGTTGCGGCCATACAACGCGTCGAGCACGCGAACCGACTGCACGTTATGGAAAAAATAACGCCCCGTACGCTCATGATAGATATCGTTGAGGAAGCGCTCGCCGGCATGGCCGAAAGGCGTGTGTCCCAAGTCGTGACCCAGGCCAATCGCCTCGATCAGATCGCAATTGAGCCCCAGGGCGCGACCGATATCGCCCGCAATGCGGGAGACAAGCTGTACGTGCAAACCGCGGCGTGAAAGATCATCATTGCTACGGAAGCTAAAGACCTGCGTTTTGCCTGCATAACGGGTGTACGCCGGAAGATGAAGTATCTTTTCGGTATCGCGCATAAACGCCGGACGCATAAGCGTGCCTTTGTCGGCGGCGCGATCAATACGACGAATGACCTGATCATCGTTGCAACGATACGGGTTGACATAGCCCGAAGCACGATCGGCGGCAATGCGCTCGACAAGCTCGGGCGACAACGCCGAGGGAATACGGTCCATGCGCGCCTTAATGACGGCCGTTTCTTGATTAGATTCCATGGCATGCTCCTTAAAAAGGATGCGCAATCGGTTACAAAGTGCAGCCCACGACCTCGATTATGGCAAAAATCGGCACTAAAAACGGGAGCAATGGCAGGGAGCGCGATTTTGCGATGAGGCAAGCGACGGCAAGGGTCAGGAGCGCAACCGCAAACGCGACAACGCCGCCCAGGGGATCGAAGGTACAAAGGGCAAAGAGTGCCTTGAAGTCCCCCATGCCAATGCCAGGAGCGTGGCGAACTCTACGCCAGAGCGACTCGGTAAGCACAAGGCCAAGGTAGACGATGACCGCAAGACCGGCGTGGTCAAGCGCTGTGTTCAAACCGAGATCGAGCCAAACGGCCGCCAACGCCGTCACGGCACATGCGCCGGCAAGCCCATTGGGAAACCGTCGCTCTCGGGCATCAATTGCCACGCCGGCAAAGATGCAAATCCAAAACGGGATATAGACCATCGGACTCCTCCTCGAGCTGCATCGCAAAAGCAAAAACCACCACAAAGGTGCCTGTCCCCTTTGCGGTGGTTTTGGTGGTGGTTATTTGGCGCCTTGCATGACCTCGTCAAGGGTAACGTTGACGGCGTGCTGCGTCGGCACCCAGTCGACCTTCAGGAACAGCGCGGCCACCGTGATGGGGATATAGCTGAACATAAAGATCGGGAAGGTAAACAGGTTAGTCACCAGACGCCACTTTTGCGCGCAGTGAATGTGCTTGTACTCAAAGATAGTCGTGAGCAGCGCCAGGATAAAGAAGGTCTGATACATCATGGCGAAGGTCATAATGAGCGAAGCGGCGCACGCCTGCATCTCGACTTCGGTAGCCAAGAAACCATGCGAAAGGCCACCCACAATCAAGAACGTCGCATTAGCGAGCATCGAGATCAGCGATAGCAGCATACCCGGGGCGATCGTCATGAACATGTCGTAGGCGGCAAAGCGATGATAGCGGAACGTCGACTTGACCAGATGCTTACCGTAGGTAAAGAACACCTGGTAAAAGCCCTTGGTCCAGCGCATACGCTGCTTCCAGGATGCCTTGAACGTCACGGGTTGCTCGTCAAAGAACTCCGCCGGTGCATAGCCAATGCGAATACCGTGAATAGCGCAGAACGTAGTGAACTGAATGTCCTCGGTCAGCGTGTGGAAATGCCAACCGTGCATGCCCTCGATAACGCTTGACGAGATAAGGTAACCCGAACCCGAAACAGCGCAGGACGTCTTGCAGATATTACGCGCGTTGTTGAGGAAGCGCGCCTCGCGTAGATACCACGTGGCATTAGCAGCCGAGATCCACGAGCTGCCGAAGTTCTTGGAATTGCGATAGCTCGTGACCACATGGAAGCCCTGGTCAAAGGCATCATTCATCTTGGAAACGTAATCGCGGGAGATAACGTTATCGGCATCGAAGATAAAGTAGCCCTCAAACGTGTCGGGATACTCGTTGAGAATGCGGTCGAAGCCAAAGTCCATGACCCAGCTCTTGCCCTTGCGGGCCAGGTCATTGCGCTCGTAAACAATGGCACCGGCCTCGCGCGCGAGCTGCGCCGTGTTGTCGGTGCAGGCATCGGCGACCACGAAAACCTCGATGAGCTCGGACGGATAATCCTGGTCCTTGATGGAGCGAACGAGGTTGGCGATCACGGCCTCCTCATTATGCGCCGCGATAAAAAAGGCATAGCGATGGAGTTTTTTGGCCTTGGGAGGCGCGACCTCGCCACGAAGAGCGCCAATGACAAAGAAGACCACCTGGTACAGAAAGCAGACCGTGAGCAGCGTGACGACAATCTGGTTGAAGATCACGATGGGTGTGTTGGTTTGTAAAAAGGCGAGCATGCAGGCTCCCAGCAACGCGTAACGTAAACAATCGTATATCTTACCGCAGGCTTACCGAGTTCAAGAAACCACCTAATACTGGCTAGGCTTCGAGAAGACCGAGCTGCGGAACGATTTCATCTCCAACGGCCGTGCGACCGAGCGAGCGAGGAGCCAGATCGTCGAGAACCGCGGCGAGATCCCACGGCAACTCGTCGCGGCACTCAATGCGCTCCCCCGTCACGGGATGGTCGAACGCCACGCGCCAGGAATGAAGGAACTGCCTGGTCAGGCCCTGGTCGGCGCGCGCATCGCACTTGCCGTAGAGTGGATCGCCCACGCAGGCGTGGTTGATATGACGCATATGCACGCGAATCTGGTGCGTGCGACCGGTAAACAGATGGCACTCAACGAGCGTATAACCATCGTCAAAGCGCGTGGAATCAAAGCGCTCGAGGACTTTAAAGGTCGTAATGGCCTGACGGGCAAAGGGGTCGTCCGAAACCGCCATCTTGACGCGGTCGCGCGTAGAACGGGCGATACCGGTATTGATGGTGCCCTCGTCCATGGCGATGTGCCCGTGGACAAGCGTGATATAGCGGCGGTCGAGCGCACGCGTGCGAATGAGATTTTGAAGCGCGCGCTGGGTGTCGTCGTCTTTTGCCGCGAGCATAAGGCCCGAGGTATCGCGATCCAGGCGATGCACGATGCCGGGGCGGTCCTCACCCTGCACGGTACCAAGATGATCGATACCGCAGTGGTAGACCAAGGCGTTCGCAAGCGTGCCGCTCTCGTGGCCGTGGGCGGGATGGCACACCAGCCCGCGCTGCTTGGAGAGCACAATGAGATAGTCGTCCTCATAGCGAATGTCGAGCGGGATGGCCTCGGGAATCACATCGGTGGGATCGTGCGGCTCGGGCAGGTCGACCGAGATGCGGTCACCGGCGCGTACGGCATACTTTTTTGACAGACAGGTCTCGCCGTTCACGATTACGGCGCCGCCCTCGATCAGATACGCGCAGGCAGAGCGCGTGGGGCAGCCGTCGTTGGCACCCAAAAAGGCGTCGAGACGCTGGCCAGAGCAATCGTCGGCAACAAGAATATGGATGCCGGCCATTAACGATCATTCCTTTCGCGAATCTTGCGGGCACGCTCCCCACGCTGCTTGGCTTTGCGCTTAGCGCGGGCCTCATCACGGGCATTGAGCTCAGCAGTCGCATCGACCTCGCGAGCGGCGGGACTCAAGAACATGTAACCGATAAGCGCCAGCACAACACCGACCGTAATGCCGATATCGGCCACATTGAAGACGGGAAAGTCGATGAAGGTGGTGGCAATAAAATCGGTCACAAAGCCAAAGGCCAAACGATCGATAGCGTTGCCGATAGCACCGCCCGCGACCATAGCCATGCCCACAACCTCCAAGCGAGCAAGCTGGGGCGCGCGAAGCAAGTACACGGCAATGGCGACAATGACCGCAAGCGCCAGCAAAGCAAACGCAACGCCATGCCCCTCGCCCATGCTAAAGGCAGCACCGATATTGCGGACAAACAGGAAGTCGATCACACCGGGGATAACAGTCACATGCAAAGCGTCGCCCACGGCACGAACCGCAAGCTTGGTCAGCTGATCAAAAAGCAGCACAACCAGCACCACCCCACCAGCAACACCTAACCGCCAGCGCAAAGGCGGCGTCATATCCCCAGCACGACCCAAATCAATCCCCTACCCTCAAGAACATCGAATTACATTTAACGCAAGTAATCATCTTATAGTGACAAACGCCAAACCCGCAGCATATTCACCAACGCTGGCGAAATAACCAGCACAAAACAAAAGCGACATTCCGAATAACGGAATGTCGCTTGATAGCTTTCGACTAAGAGCGAAAGCGAAAGAAAGCCTTTAGCTCCAGCAATGGAAACGCCGCATTACCGTCGCCAACAGCGAAAACGTCCCTAAGCGAGCAAGGTGACGTGAAAGAGGAGGGAAGCGTACTTTGGTACGCGACCGACGATTGAACGTCAGATTGCCGCTTAGGGGCGTTTGCAGCGTCGAGCCGTTACGCGGTTTGGTAAAACCGCGTAACTTCATCGTAGAAGCACGCTTGCGGGCGGCGGATGCTCGTCTCCTGTCGCCCGCTCACCGAGGCCCGGCAATTGCCTTAATATCTTAAGGACCTCGATTTGTCCAAGACTGAGCGAAGGAGCTCATCATGAGCGACGGAAAGAAAAAGCTTTCCTTCTTGACGGTCATCTCGACCATCATCTGCGTCGTCTTCGTTTGCGAGGCCGCCGCACCTGCTGCTGCCATTGGCAACCAGCAGTTCTTCTGGTGGATCTTCCTGATTCTGACCTTCCTGCTCCCTTATGGCATGGTCGTTGCCGAGCTCGGCACTACCTATGACGGCGAGGGTGGCATTTACGACTGGGTACGCGATGGTCTGGGCGACAAGTGGGGTGCCCGCATTTCGTACTACTACTGGGTTAACTACCCGCTGTGGATTGCCTCGCTGGCCACCATGTTCCCTGACATTTTGGGTATGGTCTTTGGCGTCGAGTTCAATCTGATTGCCAAGATTGGTATCGACCTTGCCTTTGTGTGGATCGTCTATCTTATGGGTCGCTCCAAGGCTGCCGACTCCGAGTGGGTCCTGAACGGCGGCGCCATCATCAAGGTTGCCGTTGCCGTTATCGTCGGCGCTTTGGGCATCTGGTACGCCATGGAGAACGGTTTTGCGAACGATATGTCCGCTGCCACCTTCTTGCCCGAGCTCACCAACACCAACGCGCTTGGCTACCTGTCGATTATCATCTTTAACTTCATGGGCTTCGAGGTCATCTGCACCATGACCGACGATATGGCCGATCCCGCTCGCGATATCCCCAAGGCTATCATCGTCGGCGGCCTGTCCATCGCCGTGATCTATCTGTTCGCTGGCTTTGGAATCGCCGCTGCTGTGCCGGCCGATTCCATCGATCCCGACTACGGCATGATTTACGCTGTCCAGACTATTGTGGGCGATTCCATGATCTTTAAGGTCATCTGCATCGCCTTCCTGATCACGCTGCTCGCCAACATGGCTGCCTGGTCCTTCGGCGTCAACTCCGTTGCTCGCTATGCTGCCGAGCATGGCAACATGCCCAAGGTCTTCGCCTCGATGATCTCGGATGACGACATGCCCAACGGCGCCAACCTGGTCAACGCCATCGTTGCCTCCCTGGTGCTGTGCCTGCAGCTGGTTCCCATCGACGCCATCTCCAACGGTGTCTTCTGGATGCTCTTCGGTACCTCCGTTGTCTTCCTGCTGCTGACCTACATCCCGATGTTCCCGGCATTCCTCAACCTTCGTAAGAACGACCCCAACCGTGAGCGTATCTTTACGTTCCCGTTTAAGGGCGCCATGATGAAGGTCATGCTGGCTATTCCCTGCATCGAGCTGATTCTGGCTATCGTTGCAACGCTGATTCCGTTCTCTGTCGATGAGATTGGCGATAAGGTCCCGATGATCGTCATCTTCATCGTGCTCTTGCTTATTGGCGAGGTTGTCCGCGTCGTCAGTGCTAAGGGCCGCGAGACCGAGTACAAGGGTCTCACTCCCGAGCTGGCTGCTCAGCGCCTCGCTGAGGAGTCCGAGGAGGACTAGAGCACCCGGATTCGGGGCTCCAACCTTCCTCGCGTACCAACGTACGCTTCGTCGGGCTTGTCGCTCCCGACTCGGGACGTTCTAGCCTCTTCGGAGGCGTGCCCAAGCAACAGGTTTGCTAACCTTTCTCTGAGGTGGGTGTGAGCTATTGCTCCGGTAACCACCGCCCGCCCCAATCTCTCTTCCGTATCCTTCGTGCGTTTTGTCTCCGCGCACCGGGTTACGTCGTCGCTTGCCGGTGCGACATCCGTGAAAACCGGTGCCAGGCGCCCCGACCTTTGCCGGGGAACGGGCGCCTACCATCTCTTGGTTTTAGGCTGCGGGTAACCCGCCCGCAGCAAGCGATCGTTCGATTTGGAGGAAATCTTATGCGTACGATCACCGAGTCCGAGTCCACCCCTAAGGCCGATGGCTTCTTTATGCCTGCTGAGTTCGCCCCGCAGGATCGCGTGTGGATGGGCTGGCCCCATCGCACCGATACCTGGGCCCATGGTGCCAAGCCGGCTCAGAAGCAGTATGCCGCCATCGCTCGTGCCATCGCCGAGTTCACCCCGGTCACCATGTGCGCCAACCAGGCCGACTACGCCAACTGCAAGGCCGCCTTTGAGGAAGACGAGAACGTCACCGTTATCGAGATGACCACCGACGATGCTTGGTTCCGCGACACCGCTGCCACTTTTGTTATCAACGGCAAGGGCGATAAGCGCGCCAACCACTGGCACTTCAACGCCTACGGCGGCCTCGTCGACGGCCTCTATTTCCCGTGGGACAAGGACGAGCAGATTGCCCTTAAGATGGCTGAGCTTTCCGGCTGCCGTCGCTATCGTCCCGATGACATGATCCTCGAGGGCGGTTCCATCACCGTCGACGGCGAAGGCACCGTGGTCGTGACCGACCAGTGCCTGCTTTCCCCGGGCCGCACCTGCTCTGCGGTTCTGGAGGAGGAAGAGGATCCCGAGTCCATCTGGCCCAAGTTCCACAAGAAGTTTGAGCCCTGGAGTGAGGAACTTCGCGCCTATATGGACGAGCACCTCAAGGATTACCTGGGTGTCGAGAAGGTCATCTGGGTTAAGGAGGGCATCGACCCCGAGGAGACCAACGGCCACATCGATGATGTCGCTACGTTCATCGCTCCGGGCGTCATGGCTTGCATCTGGACCGACGATCCCGAGTATCCGTTCTACGAGCAGTGCCACGCTGTCTACGAGACCCTCTCCAACGCCGTTGACGCCAAGGGCCGCAAGATGAAGGTCTACAAGCTCTGTATGCCTGTGAACCCGCTGTTCATGGACCAGGCTTCCTGCGACACCATCGACGCCGACGAGAACGCCGAGCCGCGCGTTGCCGACGAGCCGCTGATCGCCTCCTACATGAACTACCTGGTCACCAACCACGGCGTTATCGTCCCGCAGTACGGCGACGAGAACGACCGGCTTGCCGTTGACACGCTCCAGAAGATCTACGACGAGGTCTGGGGCGAGGGCGTCTACAAATGCGTCGGCGTTAAGTCTGAGCAGGTCGTCTTCGGCGGCGGAAATATCCACTGCATTACGCAGCAGGAACCGTCCGCTTAATCGTCTGGCTCTCCGAGGCACCCCATCTCGCCGCTCAAACCGTCGCTCGCGTACCGAAGTACGCTTCGCTCCTCTTTCGCGGCGACCTGGGGCACCTCGAAAACCCAGCCGATCAATCGGACCGACGTAGCTAGTTATCGCATTAGTCGTTGGGGACGTTCTTAAACGACTGCTTGCGACTAAGGCAACGCTGATGTCTTGGCAATGTCAGCGAGCGGGTCGCATTTGAGGCAAGGTGACGTGAAACGAAAGGGCGCTGACCTTCTGGTCGCGCCCTTGAAGTTGAACGTCAGATTGTCCAAATGCGGCCCGCGCAGCGTCGACCCGTTACGGCGTTTGGTAAAACGCCGTAACTAAAAGCGGTTGCCGCGGAAGCCGCCGCCGTTGCGGCCGCCACGATCGCCACCGCGACCGCCGCGGTCGTTACCGCGGTTGCCGCCGAAGCCGCCACGGTTGCCACCGCGATCGCCATAGCCACCACGGTTGCCGCCAAAGCCGCCGCGACCGCCACGGTCGCCGCCACGGTCACCAAAGCCGCCACGGCCGCCGCGATCGCCACCGCGACCGCCACGGTCGCCGCCACGGCCACCGCGGTCACCAAAGCCGCCACGGCCGCCTCGATCGCCACCGCGACCGCCACGGTCGTCACGGCCGCCGCGAGGACCGCGGTCCTCGTCCAGGCCCATGGCGACAAGCGGAGCGATAACCTTATCGAGAGCGGCCATCAGCTCGGTGGCCTCCTCGTAAGAAAGCTCGGGCAGGAGCTTCTCCTTCTTGTTGGCAAGCTCGACCAGGCCCTCAGCGGCATCCTCGGCAGCGAAGACGACGATCTTGCGCATATCGCCCTCGGCGTCGTCGATGCGGCCGACCAGATCGGCGGCCTCGGCCTCGGCCATCAGGCCATCGAGCTCACGGAGGCGCATGCCCAGCAGGTCGGACATTTCCTTCTGCTCCATCTTGGGCTTGAGGTCAAGAAGCTTGATGGCGCGCTCGATGTTCGCCATGCGCTCGGCCTTGGCCTCCTCCTCCTTAGAAATAGCAAAGCGACGGCTACGCAGCAGGCGGGCGGCCTTCTGCATCTTGTCCATCAGCTCTTCGTCATCGTAATCAACGGCGGCCTCGACAACCTCGGCCTCCTCCTCGGCGGAAACCTCGTCAGCAGCCTCAACCTCGGCAGCTTCGGTCTCCACGGTCTCGACTGCCTCGACCTCGGCAGTCATGGTCTCGTTCTCGGTCTCGTTCATGATCTCTTCGTTCTCGGACATGAGACTCCTTCTTGGCCCTCTCGGGCATCATCGCCCCATTCGCGGGGCCCGTCGCGCACTCTTTGCGCTTTAAACATTCATGCCTCTCGGCAAAACGTCCATTAGTTTATGGTGTCGCCATCTAATCTAGCTGCAGAATCTATGTGCACACATTAATGCGACATGTGTGACTCGCGACGAGCGTACACCAGCGACGCCACAAACCCGACCACGGCAATCACGGCCGCCACGCGCACGGCAGTTGCAAATCCAATCGCCTGGGCAACGTCGGTCGCAGCGCCAGCCGCGCCGGCAGTCGCTGCAGAACTCGAGAGCAGGCCGATAAACAGGGACGGGCCAAACGATGCGGCAATCATGTTCCACGTGTTAAGCAATGCCGTTCCGTGAGGATGTTCAGCGGCAGGCAGCGTCTCCAATCCGGCCGTTTGCGAGGGGCTCAGCACCAAACCGACTCCGGCATACACCACAACGGTCAGCGCCACAACGACGCCGATGTTCATACTCGCCGCCGTCATCGAGATGGCAGTCTGCCCCACGGCAATCAGGGCAAAGCCGACCGGCAGCAGCGGCCATGCGCCACGGGCGTCCATCACGCGTCCGCCCACAATCGAGGTCACGGCGTTACAGGCAATCGCCGGCAAAATGAGCAAGCCCGCAACAAGTGCGGTCATGCCGTATGCGCCCTCAAAATAGAGCGGCAACAAATCGCTCATCGAGAACGTCGTCATCATCGACACCACCACAAGCAGGCACGCAGGCCAAAAACGAACGCTCGCCATGGGACGCACGTTAAGCACCGGATGCTCGAGTTTGAGCTGGCGGGCCGCAAACAGGCCGAGCAGCACAATGGCGGCGATAAGCGTCACGATGCCGGCAATCAGATTGGTCGAGAACTCGCCTACGGAATACACAAATGCCGTAATGCCGGCGGCGAGCAAAACAACCGACAGAATATCAAGCGTGGTGTTCGAGCGCTCTCCGACATTCTGAACAAGCTTTACGCCCGCCGCAGCGACCACAATGCCGGCCACCAGCGGCACTACGAACACCGCCCTCCAGCCAAACAACGTGCACATAAGACCGCTGATCACAGGTCCAAACGCCGGCCCTAGCGTAATGCAGGCACCACCCAGGCTCAGATACAGACCGAGCTTCTCGCGCGGGGCGCAAGACAGCACCACGTTCATCATGAGCGGAAACAAGATGCCCGATCCCGCAGCCTGTAAAATACGACTTGGCAGCAAAACGCTAAACGACGGAGCGATCAGACACAGGACTTCGCCGGCGACCATACATCCGCATGCGAAAAACAACAGCTTGCGCGTCGAGAAACGGCCGGACAGGAAGGCCATGATGGCCGTAAAGATCGACGTCACAATCATGTAGCCCGAGACGAGCCACTGCGCCGTGGTGGCACTCACCGAAAAGGCCGCCATAATGTCGTGCAACGCCACGTTAATGATGTTCTCGTTAAACGCGGCAACAAAGGCCGCAATATACATAACGACGAGAAGCGCCGCAGTGGCCGATGGCGTTACTTGAACTTGTTGCTGAGATTTGCTCCCCATGCATTTCCTTCCTCTTGGAACGACAGTTGCATCGCCCCAGAGGAACAGTCCAGGGCGAAAAATGAGCCCTAGACTTACGCCAGACGCCGTACACGACGAGTCTGACAACATGGTCCAACGTCGAAAGATTGTAACGCGGACGCACAGCTTTCCTTCCGCGCTATTATTAAAAGTCCACGAAAGCATGAGACATGAGGAGCCCGCCATGATTAAGCCCATCATGAAATCCGAGTTCTTTTTGCGCCTGCCTTCCGAAGACGCGGGACCCGACGATGCCGCGACCGGGCAGGACCTCCTGGATACACTCCACGAGCATGAGCACGAGTGCGTGGGCCTCGCCGCCAACATGATTGGCGTGCGCAAACGCGTCATCTGCGTAAAGGACGGCAACAGGACACTCCTGATGTACAACCCTCAAATTCTTGAGCAGGTCAATGCCTATCAGACGAGCGAAGGATGTCTCTCGCTAATCGGCGAGCGTCCCTGTACCCGCTATCGCCGCATTAAGGTGGAGTATTTGGACGAGAACTTCGTCCACCGCATCAAAAACTTCTCGGGCTACACCGCCGAGATCATCCAGCACGAAATCGACCACTGCAACGGGATTGTTATTTAGTTCCGCCGATTCAAGAAAGCTCCCTGCAGCAAAACAACTGCAGGGAGCTTTTCATAGTGCGGAGTTTCTATCCCCTACGATTGGCGGTAATGGTCAAAGAAGTCGGCGAGGTCTTCGAGGGACTCTTTGAGTACTTCCATGCGCGGCAGGTACACGATACGGAAGTGGTCGGGCTCAGCCCAGTTGAAGCCGCCGCCGCGCGTAATCAGGATCTTCTTCTCGTGCAGCAGGTCAAGGGCGAATTGCTCGTCATCGGTGATGTTGAACTTCTTCACATCCATCTTGGGGAAGATGTAGAACGCCGCACGCGGCTTAACCACCGAGATGCCGTCAATCTTGCTGAGTGCCTCATACACAAAGTTGCGCTGCTCGTAGACACGGCCGCCGGGACGGATGTAGTCGTTAACGGACTGATGGCCACCGAGTGCCGTCTGAACGATCGACTGAGCCGGCACGTTGGAGCACAGGCGCATGTTGGAGAGCATGTTGATGCCCATGATGAAGTCGCTCATGCAGCGCTGGTTGCCCGAAAGCACCATCCAGCCAATACGATAGCCCGCGATCATGTGCGACTTGGAAAGGCCGCTAAAGGTAACGCAGGGCAGGTCGGGAGCGAGCGAGGCAATCGAGACGTGCTCGTAGCCGTCCATGCACAGGCGGTCGTAGATCTCATCGGCAAAGATCATCAGCTGATGCCTGCGTGCAATCTCGACGATGCCCTCGAGCACCTCGCGCGGATAGACGGAACCCGTGGGGTTGTTGGGGTTGATGATGACGAGAGCTTTGGTCGCGCTCGTAATCTTGGACTCCATATCCTCCAAGTCGGGATACCAATCCGCCTGCTCATCACACAGATAATGTACGGGATGACCGCCGGCAAGGGTTGCGCACGCCGTCCAGAGCGGATAGTCGGGGCTGGGGATCAGAATCTCGTCGCCGTTGTCGAGCAGCGCGTTCATCGAAAGCTGAATGAGCTCGGACACGCCGTTGCCCGTGTAGATATGCTCCATCTGAACGTTGGGCAGGCCCTTGATCTGCGAATACTGCATGATTGCCTTGCGCGCGGAGAACAGGCCACGCGAGTTGGAATAGCCTTCGCAGTCGGGCAGCTGCTGGCGCATGTCCTTGATGACCTCATCGGGCGTGCGGAAACCGAAGGGCGCCGGGTTGCCGATATTGAGCTTGAGGATGCGCTCACCCTCGTCCTCCATACGGGCGGCCTCGTCGACGACGGGACCGCGCACGTCATACAGGACGTTATCGAGCTTGGTGGATTTAGAAAAAGTACGCATGGTGGTGCTCCTTGCAATTTGAGCTGAGGGATGGGGTTCGGGTTTGGAATCGTTGCGGGGTGATGATGCCTCGCCTTGATCGGCGTCACCGGTAAGCAGCCAGGTAACATCGACCTCCAAAATACGGGCGAGCAGCTCAGCCACATCGCGCCGCGGGATCGTCTTGCCGCTCACATATTGGCTCATCTGACTCTTGCCGAGTTTTTTGCCGAGCATCTCCGATGCGCGGATTACGTCCGACTGGCGAACGTCGCGATCGGACATAGTCTGTCGCAGGCGATCGCTAAACGTCTCTTGGGCCACTAGAACCTCCTTGCTGGCAAAGTTCAATTTATAGAACACGAATTGAACCAAGGTTCAATTTAGGCAGCAGTATAACGCGGTACCTCATTCGAAAGTTCAATTTCATAAGAAAATGCACCAGACTCTGAGATTTGCCCAAAGCGGACAATAACATGCACGCGTTTAGAGGTATTCAAGGAATCGAGCAGCGGCAAGCGAAACGTCGGCCGTTCGATATATGGCGTTGATCTGCCGATGAGGATGTCCCTCGAGTGGGCGCACGGCAACATCGAACTGACAGCGGCGCAAGATGAGCGCGGGAAGAATGCTCACGCCCAAGCCGTCCTCGACCATAGCCATAATCGCATAGTCATCCCAAGTCGACAGTTTTGAGCGCACTGTCAGTCCCGCCCGACGAAACAGCGGCGTAATCTCGTCATCGGTGCCGCGTTCTAGCAGAATAAACTGCTCGTTGGCTAAATCGGCAAGAGAGACGACCTCCGCCGTGGCAAGCAAAGAGTCTGCCGGCACTACCGCCATTAACTCGTCGCGCACCAAAGACCGCGATGTCATGCCGTTTTCTCGTGGCTCACGCGGGATAAAGCCCAGATCGCAGCGCCCTTCCGCCACCCATTGTTCAATCTCTGAGTAATCACCCATCAGTAGCTCGTAATCGACATCCGGGTAATCGGCGCGAAAACGCGCAATCACCGGCGGCAGCACGTGGGTCGCCACACTCGAAAACGTACCGATGCAGATTTTGCCGCGCATGAGCCCACGCATCTCATCCACCCGTCGCTGCAAACGAACAAATTCCTCGCATAACGTCTCGACCGCCGGCATAACTTGCCGCCCGTCGGCAGAAAGAGCCACGCCCTCGCGACTGCGGTCGAGCACCTTAAAACCCCAGTCGGCTTCAAGATCGGCCACCATACGGCTCACGCTCGACTGCGAATAGCTCAGGCGCTCGGCAGCACGCGTAAAGCTTCCGGCGCGCACCGTCTCCAGCAGCACCTGCATCTTTTGAATATTCGTTTCCACGGCACCCCTCCACCTTTGCATGAGTTTTTGTCATGTTATCTATGCATTATATTCGCTTTTCTTCTAAAGCCAGTTCACCCATAGTGAAGATGTTCAGATATAGAGGGGATGTCAGCGCATGAACAACGGGCTGTTTACGTACTTAGCAGCATTGCTGTTGTTTGGTTCCAACGGCATCATCGCCGCTGCCATCGCGCTGCCGAGCTCCGATATCGTGCTACTACGCACGTTTTTGGGCGCACTCTCGCTTGTCACCATTCTCGCCATCACCCAACGCCATACGTTGCAGGCGCCATCTCGCCCCCGCGAAGCCGCAGCCCTCCTCCTCTCGGGAGCCGCGCTGGGCGCCAGCTGGATTTTTCTGTTCCGCGCCTACCAGACGATCGGCGTCGGCGTATCCTCGCTGCTGTACTACTGCGGCCCCATCATCGTTATGGCCCTCTCCCCGCTCATCTTTGGCGAAAAGCTGACCGGCGGCAAAATCGCCGGCTTTATCGCCGTTGCTTGCGGTGCTTTTCTCATTGCAGCGCAAGGTCTAGGCGGCAATATGCCCATTGCTGGTATCTCCTGCGGAATCGCCTCGGCATTTTGCTATGCATTGATGGTCATCGCTAGCAAGGGTGCGCCACACATCGAAGGCCTCGAAAACTCCACGCTCCAGGTGAGCGCCGCCTTTGTGACCGCGCTGGTCCTCACGCTCATCACGCAGGGCGCCCCCTCATTCCTGTCCGCCGGCGTCGCCGCTGGTATTGATTGGCGCGCCGTCGTCATGCTCGGCGTCGTCAACACCGGCATCGGTTGCCTACTCTACTTTAGTGCCGTCGCCAAGCTGCCCGTCCAGACTGTCGCGGTTGTCGGCTACCTCGAGCCGCTTTCGGCCGTCGTGTTCTCCGCCGTCCTTTTAGGCGAAGCCATAACACCAGTCCGCCTGATGGGCGCCGCACTTATCGTCGGCGGCGCAATTTTTTGCGAACTCGTCGGCAAACGCACAAACGCCAAAGCCGGCATCGCCCAGACAGCACGTGCTTAAAAGCCCCTGTTTTGAAATGCTACCTGTGTACATAAATAATCCCCAGCTGGGGATTATTGTCTAAAATAACCCGATGTGCCAAACTGCTCTTGTATGTATAAAGACGGCATAAAGGTTATCTGTCCTAGACAGATAACCGGATGTCTAAGGGAGTCCACGTGGCACACAACAAACTGGAGGCAAACCTCCAAGATCAGCATGTGCAGGGCGGGCACGGAGCCATTCCCCTCTCCGCTGGCATGCTGCTCGTAACGCTCGGCGTCGTCTATGGCGACATCGGCACGAGCCCCATGTACACCATGAAATCAATCGTCGCTAACAACGGCGGCATCGGCACCGTCAGCGAGGACATGATCCTAGGCGCACTTTCGCTCGTCATCTGGACCATGACGCTCGTGACCACGGTCAAGTACGTGGTAATCGCCATGAAGGCCGACAACCACAACGAAGGCGGCATCTTCGCCCTGTTCAGTCTCGTGCGCAAGGTGGCGCCATGGCTGATTCTCCCCGCCATGATCGGCGGCGCGGCACTGCTCGCCGACGGCATCCTCACCCCCGCGGTCACGGTCACCACAGCCATCGAGGGTCTGCGCACCATCGAATGGGGCCATGCGCTGCTGGGCGACGGCCAGACCAACGTCATCATCATCACCATCATCATTATCTGCGGCCTATTTGCCATGCAGCGCGCCGGCACCTCGTCAATCGGCAAGCTCTTCGGCCCGCTCATGACGCTGTGGTTCCTGTTCCTGGCAGGCGCCGGTCTGTTCAACATGCTCGGCAACCTGTCCATCTTGCGCGCGCTCAACCCCATCCGCGGCATTATGTTCCTGTTCTCGCCCATCAACCATTCGGGCATTATGGTGCTCGGCTTTGTCTTCCTGTCGACAACCGGTGCCGAGGCACTCTACTCGGACATGGGCCACGTGGGCAAGGCAAACATCTATGCATCCTGGCCATTTGTTAAGGCGGCCCTTATCCTCAACTATCTGGGTCAGGGAGCTTGGCTACTCGCCAATAACTCCAACCCCCAGATGCTCGCGATGGATATCGTTAACCCGTTCTATATGATGCTTCCCGAGCCCCTGCGCCCCTTTGCCATTGTGCTTTCGGCCGTGGCGGCCATCATCGCCTCGCAGGCGCTCATCACCGGCTCGTTCTCGCTGGTATCCGAGGCCACGCGCCTCAACCTTATGCCGCATCTGCGCATCCACTACCCCAGCGACACCAAGGGCCAGCTCTATATTCCGCTCATCAACAACATCATGTGGGTCGGCTGCATCTTCATCGTGCTGCTGTTCCAAAACTCCGAGCGCATGGAGAGCGCCTACGGCCTCGCCATTACCGTGACCATGCTCATGACCACGACGCTTTTGACGAGCTATATCGCTGGCATTCTCAAGCACAAGCTGGGCGCCTGCGTCTTCGCCCTGCTCTTCGGTGCCATTGAGCTGTGCTTCTTCGCCTCGTGCCTCACCATGTTCTTTGATGGCGGCTATGTGATGATCTTCCTGGCCGCACTGCTGTTCGGCCTTATGTATGTGTGGCGTCGCGGCACCGCCATCGAGCGCACGCAGACGATTCTGCTGCCCGTCTCCAAGTACATCGACCAGCTCAATCGCCTGCGCAATGACGAGACCTATCCCGTGCTCGCTGACAATCTGGTATTTCTCACCAACAGCCCCGACCCGCTCACGCTCGACCGCGACGTGCTCTATTCCATCCTGGATAAGCATCCCAAGCGCGCCAAGGCATATTGGTTCATTAACGTGCACGTTACCGACGAACCCTATACGCACGAGTATTCCGTCGAGACCTTTGGCACGGACTTCCTCTTCCGCGTTCGCCTGGACCTGGGCTTTAAAGTCAACCAGCGCGTCAACGCTTATCTGCGTCAGATCGTCGGCGACTTGATGGCATCGGGCGAACTGCCGCCGCAACATCACACCTACTCCATCTACGAGACACGCGGCAACGTGGGTGACTTCCGCTTTTGTATGCTGCGCAAGATGCTTGCCCCCGAAACGGACATCAACCGCAATGACCACCGCGTGATGGCCATCAAGTACGCCGTCCGCCGCGCCTGCGGAAGCCCGGCACGCTGGTACGGTCTAGAAAACTCGGCCATCATCATCGAGTACGTGCCCCTCTTTGCCCGCATGCGCCCGGCCGTTAAACTCGTGCGCACCCAGGTGCCGCTCGAGGTTCAGATCGAAGAGGCCGAGGAAATGGAAGTCGACATCTTCTCGGACGACCTGGTCAACGGCAACGAGGCCGGCAAGAGCATGAACGTCGATCCCACCGAGCTGCTCGAGAGCGTCGCCGATACGCCCGAGCAACAGCAACTCGACGGGCTCGAGAGCACCCAGCTCAACGACGCCAACTTCTAACACGCCACCAGCCATTGACGACAACGGCTCCGCATCTCATAAAAGGTGCGGAGCCGTTTTATGTCGCAACGGACCGGTGAGCTACGAACGACGCGGCTCGGGAACCACGAGCCTATCGGGGCCCGCGCCCTCGGCATCCATCAGGCTCACGTAGCGAATCGACGGATCCCCATACATCGCGTAGTAATAATTGCCCGTGCGCGCGCTAAAGCATCCGGTGTAGATAGTCTTCTCGAACTTGCCATCGCCCATCCTGGACGCTCCCTCGATCATCACCACGCCCTCGAGCGAGCGGAACATGCGAACGACGTTTTCGGTCTCGCTCTCCTTTTGCGGGTAATTGGCATTGAGGTACGCCGCCTTTACAAAACGGCTCGGCGAATAGCAATCGCCCGGAATGCCGCGCATGCCGGCACCCGCACCATAGGGCTTGAGCTCGGCGCCACGCCATGTCGCCGTCTGCGGAAAATCGCTTGTGGCGGTGATATAGGTGCGGAGGTTTTCCATGTGCCACGGGAAGGTGGGCTGGTTGGCAAGGGTGTCGACCGGATCGTCGTATACATGCAGGCCGTCAGCCATCATCTCGACCACGATGCTGCGCTGGCTGTCGCCGATAATCCAATGGAGCAGCGACACGCCCAGCCCCTCTCCGGCAGATTTGGCGACAATCACCGTGTCGCCCAGCGCGGCCTCAACCTCGTCGACCGTCGAGAACGTCGCTGCCACCCACAGGGGAAACTCATAGGCCGCGATATTGGTCTTGCCGTCGACAGGGCCCTCGGCATACTCGGCATAACCCGGGAAATTGAGACCCGCCACGGCGAGGCCCGCATCGTTGCCGCAATCAAAGAACATGGGGTAGTTCTTGTAATCGATGCACATACCGATCACCGCGTGTGCCGCCGTCGCGTCGTCGATAAACGAATACGGAATGTGGAACCCGCGCGGCATCACGCGAACCTGTTGGCCGTAGTCAAAGCTCCAGTCGAGGTTGCGGCCCAGATACATGTGGCCAGAATTATCGGTAAATCGAATACTCGTACACATAGCGCCTCCTAGCTTTACGTTCTTGCTAATTTCATTGTCTCCAAACAAAAAGGCGCTAAACAGAAAAGCCCGGACATGACAACAATGTCACGCCCGGGCTATTCAAGCTGGATAAACTCAACCAAGTTAACCCCGCAGGTCGTCTAAGGGGTCAAAGTGCCGCAGATTGCCACGAAAGAGGAGCGCCGCGTACTAACGGTACGCAAGCGACGATTGAGCGGCAAGGTGCGGTGCTTTGATCCCCTTAGACCAACTTGCCGAGACAGTGGTCGATCATATGCTGGATCATCTGCGCCTCGAAGCCCACAAAGTCCTGCTTGCGCTCGCGCATCTTGCCGTCGACGATCGCGTCATAGGCGACCTTGCACTTGATATAGCGCGTGGACTTGGTGACCTCCTCGTGCGTCAGGCAGCTCTCCTCCATCTTGCTGGCACCCAGGCCAAACACCAGACGGGGGTTGTAAAGCACGTGGGGCTCACCGGCGTCGTCCAGATAGACGCAGACCTTCTTGGTGACACCGATCTGGTTGGCGGCCAAGCAGCCGGCATCATCGAGCGACTTGATGGTATCAATCAGATCCTGAGCGACCGACTCGTCCTCGACAGTCGCAACCTCGCAATGCTGAGACAGGATAGCCTCGTCGCGGCAGAGCTCTTTAATCATACGTTCCTCCATAGGGGTCGTTGTAACCGCTTAAGTATACGGTACCTACACAATTTCATGCGAAAGATACCGCCCGTCCGTTACAAACCGCCGAACATCAACATGTGAGGAACACCAACTTCACAAAGGCGATATAGTGGGTGAGTTCGTGTCAATCGGCCTAAACTCGGGGCCGAACAAGGAAAGGGTATGCATGGACGAACTATTTCACGTCAGCGAGCGCAAGTCCACAATCGGGACCGAACTTCGCGCTGGACTGACAACATTCCTGGCGATGGCCTACATCATCGCCGTCAACCCCGCGGTGCTCTCGGGCGCCGGCATCGATGCGGGAGCGCTCGCCTGTGCCACCTGCCTGGGTGCTGGCATCATGACCATCTGCATGGGCATCTTCGCCAACCGCCCGCTCGCCTGCGCTTCGGGCCTGGGCATCAACGCCATGATCGCGGGTATCGCCACCACCATGTGCGGCGGTGACTGGCACGTGGCCATGAGCGTTATCTTCCTCGAGGGTATCGTCATCTTGTTGCTCGTCCTGTGCGGCCTGCGCGAGGCCATTATGGACGCCATCCCCGTGGTCCTGCGCCACGCCATCTCGGTTGGTCTGGGCATGTTCATCGCCATGATCGGCCTGTGTGACGCCGGCATCATCACCGCTGGCGCCGGCACGCTCGTCGGCCTGGGCGACATCACCTCCCCCACCTTTATCGTCGGCATCATCTCCATCGTCGTGACGGTTGCCCTTGCTTCCCGCAACGTGCCGGGCTCGCTGCTCATCGGCATCATCGTCGCCGTTATCGCCGGTATCCCGCTGGGCGTCACCCATGCGCCCGAGGGCCTTATCGCCCCGCTCGACTTCTCGACCTTTGGCGCCCCGTTTGCCAGCACCGCCGACGGCAACATGGCCATCGTGAAGGTTCTGACCGACCCGATGCTGCTCGTCGTTGCCTTCTCGCTGCTCATGAGCGACTTCTTTGACACCATGGGCACCGCGATGGCCGTCGCCAAGCAGGGCGAGTTCCTGACCGAGGACGGCAATGTCGAGGACATCCGTCCCATCCTGGTCGTCGACTCCGTCGCCGCTGCTGCCGGTGGCTTTATGGGCGTCTCCTCCATCACCACCTTCGTCGAGTCCACCTCTGGCGCTGCCGACG
>CALGZY010000149.1 GCA_937934355.1 uncultured Collinsella sp.
GCCGGGGAGGGTTTCGCCTATCTGGGGAATGGGTTGCCAGCGTCCTATTCCTCAAAACTGAAAAATTTTCGTTTTTGAGGAATAGGATTAAGGCAGCTCGGTCTTTCTCGAGGTATATTCGCTATAGAGCCTATTCCTCAAAACTGAAATTTTTTCAGTTTTGAGGAATAGCGATAAAAGACCGCGAGGAGGCCCCGATGAAACTCATCAATAGAACGTCATATATGGACACGTTGACGAGTCTTATTGGCGTGCCGGACATCAAGGTCATCACGGGCATCCGTCGTAGCGGTAAATCAAAATTGCTCGAGGCCCTCCGCGATTACGTGGAGGCAAATCTGTCCAATTCGAATGTCATCCATATCAACTACAACCTCGATAAGTTCGAGAACTTGCTCGAGTATCACGCGTTGCTCGCCTATGTAAAAGATCATCGAGTGCCCGGCAAGCAAAACTTCCTGCTTATCGATGAGGTTCAGATGTGCGACGGCTTTGAACGTGCGATCAACAGCCTTCACGCATCCGAGCAGTACGACATCTTCATCACCGGATCGAATGCCTTTTTGCTGTCGAGCGATCTGTCGACGCTCTTTACGGGGCGTACGTTCGAGATCGAGGTTTTCCCATTCTCGTTTGAGGAGTATCGTCTCTATGGCGACGAGGGCGAGGTCGACCGCGACTTCGATGAGTACGCGAGAACCGGCGGTATGTCCGGCTCTTACCCTTATCCACTGCAGGAGCAGCGCTATCAATATCTCTCCAACGTCTTCAAGACGCTCATTGTGAGAGATATCGTGCAGCGGCATAACGTGAGAAACGAATCGGCGCTGCTGCGCATTGCCGATTACATGATGGACAACGTTTCCAACATTGCGTCGGCACGCAACATTACTGATGCATTAAATGCGGATGGGCTAAAGATTACGAACAAGACGGTCGGCACGTACATGGGGTACCTGTGCGATGCGTTTGCCTTCTATAAAGTTCGTCGGTACGACATTCGCGGCAAAAAATACCTTAAGAGCGGCGAGAAGTACTATCTGGCGGACCATGCGTTTAAATATGCGCTTCTTGGTACACGTGATATGGATTGGGGACGCGTATACGAGAACATGGTGGCAATCGAGCTGCTGCGTCGCGGATACGAGGTATACGTCGGCGTGCTCTATAAAAAGGAAATAGACTTTGTAGCAATCAAGCGGAGCGAGAAACTCTACATTCAGGTGAGCGACGACATCAGCTCGGATAAGACATTTGAACGCGAGATTTCGCCACTGCTGAGCATTGGCGATGCGTATCCCAAGATGATTCTCGCCCGCACGCATCACGAGGCCACGGATCGCGACGGAGTGCAGATCGTGGACCTGGCGAGGTGGTTGTGCGGCGAGGCGTAGCGGAAAGCCTATTCCTCAAAACTGAAAAATTTTCGATTTTGAGGAATAGGACCAATGCATTGCTTAGTTCGCCGCTCGCGCCCGTGCTCGACTTAAGCCCCTGCTCTATCCCAGCTCCTGCATGCGGCGGTAGATTTCGCAGATACCCTTGATGGTGAGCTGTCCGTCGACCACGTCGAAGGCATCGGTCGAATCGGCGACGATGCTGGCGAGACCGCCTGTGGCGATAACCGTGGCGTCCTCACGACCCAGCTCGCGCTTCATGCGCGCGACCAGGCCCTCGGCCATGGCGGCGGCGCCCACCACGGCGCCGACCTTGATGCATTCCTCGGTGTCGCGGCCGATGGCGTGCTCGGGTGCCTCGAGCGGCACGCTGGCGAGCTTGGCGGCACGGGCGGCAAGCGCGTCCATGGAGATGCGGATGCCCGGCGCGATCGCTCCGCCAATGTAATAACCGTCCTCATCGATGACGTCGATATTGGTCGCGGTGCCAAAGTCCACCACGATTGCCGGCGCGCCGTAGAAAGTCTCGGCCGCAACGGCGTTGGCGACGCGATCGGCACCTACGGCCTGGGGGCGCGCCGCGCGCAGCTTGGTCACCGCGGCCGTCTGCGGCCCGATGACGATGGCGTCCGCGGCAATGCGGTCGGCCACGGCGTGCCATTCGCGCGAGAGCTGCGGCACCACGCCCGCAAAGGCGATCGCGTCGACCGCGTCGAGCGAAAGGCCGTACATTTTAAAGAAACCCATCAGGCGCACATGGATCTCGTCGGCGGTATAAGAGCGGTCGGTGGGCATGCGCCACGACTGCACCAGCTCGTCTCCGTCAAACAGGCCCATGGCCGTCTGCGTGTTTCCCATATCGATAGCGAGCAGCATGTCTACTCCCAGTGTTGGCATAAAAGGACGCGCACCATTGTATACGCGCCGCCGACGGCGCTCGGCTGCGATTCGTTTACGGTGATAGGGGCTGAGGGGTTTAAATATGAAGGAATTATGCTCCACGAGATTTTCCTTGCCGTTTACCGAACTCCCGCGTAATATTCTTTCTTGCGCACATGAGGCGCCCAGACATTGCGGGGTGGAGCAGTCTGGTAGCTCGCCGGGCTCATAACCCGGAGGTCGTAGGTTCAAATCCTGCCCCCGCGACCAAGAACTTGCAGC
>CALGZY010000150.1 GCA_937934355.1 uncultured Collinsella sp.
GGTAGGGGCACTTACTAGTGACAGGCTTCGCCTGTGCGCTTGGTTTACGCTGCGCTGGTTTCTTTGTATTCGAAGACTGGTTCTAGGAGATCTTCGATGTTGCAGTGGAGGGCTTTTGCTATGGCTCTTACGCTTGTAACCGAAGCTTCATTGATGTTTCTCTGGCGCTGCTCGTACATTTGGATTGAGCGGAGTGACACACCCGATTCGTATGCCAGGTCTTGTTGGGTTTTCTTGAGCCTCTTTCTTGCTAACGCAAGTTTGGTTTGCCTGGACGCTTTTTTCGCCATATCGCAGACGAGACGAGCCACGCGTTCCTCCGAGGCTTCGTGCCAGGGGTAGTACAGGCTGCGCAGCGCATCAAATGGAACGACATGCAGCAAATCTTCGAAAGACTCTCCTAGGCGCCACTGAAGGTATGCCAATATCCAGCCTGTCCAATATTCCGGTGTCTTTTCGAATCGGTAGGTTCGATTTGGCATCGGCCTTGATTGATAGCCGGACCTTTCGGCAATGAGCGCGAACAGCTCAACGCCCGATTTTCCCGACACTACCCATGCGTTGCCGCGTTCGAACTCGCGGGCCACGCCGCTCAGGCAAAAGAGTTCAGCAACTTCCGATCCTTCTGCCCCATAATCGTTAACGGCATAGTCAAAGCAGTCGCCGAGGTTGTTCATTGCATCCTCGAGGTAGTAGACGGGGTATGTCCTACTCGGCCCACGATCCGTTAACTCTTGGATCATTTAAATCAACCCTCCCTGCCATTAAATCCCTAATGTCGATACCTTCGGAATCGAACCCGTTAACCGTATCCAAGTATTTGCGTCGAGCATTCTGCTCTCGCTCAAAACGCTTGGGATAAAACTCAGACCCCAAAGCCTGCTTCCAATCGCAGAATCTAATCGCCGAAAATGCGCACTCGCTCATAAGAGCATATTGGATACCCAAATCACCCAAGCGCATGATACGTTGCAGCTGCCTGAGCGAGATCATGCCGCTGACAAACTGTCTTGCAAACGAAAAATAGGAGTCGTCGGCGCGATAACCTCGAATTACGTCATAGGGAGAAATATCAATCAGGCAGTTATCCAGCAGATAGCGAAGTCCTTCGCGCGCCAGCGGTGTCGAAACATTGAACTCCCTATTGTTAGCCAAAATCGCAAGCCAATTGAGAATTGAAAACTCCCCGGACTCCAAATCCAAGACTGCGAGACCATCCATATCGAGCTCATATCGATTTGCAATGCCATCAGACTCAGTCCGACATGCCCACTCCATTGCCATTTCCTCATGTGGCGTGCAATAAAACCCACACCCATAGTCATTGAATTGTCTGCATTTATCCAACGACGGATGCTCGACAACAACCTCCGACCCGTGCCAAAGCTCCATATCGACCTCCAAACAAAAATATCACCCCAGTGATAGTGTACCAATAACTATCACTGGGGTGATATAGATAGATGCAAACTATTGCCTGCCAAGAACCCTTACTAGAGGCAAGCCTCGGCGATGCGCTTTTTGAGTTCGTCGATGCCGGTGCCGGTCTGGGAGCTCGTGATGATTACATTCTCGGCCGGGACGTTGAGCTGCTTTTTGATGGCTGCTGCTTGGCGGGCCTGCTGGGTGCGGCTGAGTTTGTCGGCCTTGGTGAGGCAGACGATAAAGTTGAACTCGTTGCCCTGCAGGTAGTCGATCATGTCATGGTCGAGTTTACTGGGGTCGTGGCGAATGTCCACCAGCGACACAACCAGGTTAAAGCTGCGCTCGGAGTCGAAGAAGTCGCCAATGAGCTCGGCCCAACGGTCGCGCTCGGCCTTGGAACGGCGGGCGAAACCGTAGCCTGGCAGGTCCACAAAGTGCACGTCGTCGGCCTCGAAGAAGTTGATGTTGCTCGTCTTGCCCGGCGTACTCGAAACCTTCACCAGGTTCTTGCGGCCAAAGAGCTTGTTCATGATGGACGACTTGCCCACGTTGGAGCGGCCGACAAAGCTCACCTCGGGGCAGGTGAACTCGGGGATCTGCGAAACCTTGCCGTAGCTGGCGACGAACTTGGCAAGCTGATAGTTAATGGAATCGGCCATGGACACTCCTTGGTCGTAGGTTCTTACAAATAGACGCGCTATTGCGCAGCGGCAATGCGGCGGACGATATCGAGCGTGATGTCACTTGCGACACGCGCGTACTCGAACAGATCGAACTCGCGCTCGCAAATTGCATCGTACGCCTCGTCACAATTATCGCTGATAGCGCGCAACACCAGGCAATCGACACCATTTTTGGTTGCGACATGGGCAATTGCCGCGCCCTCCATGCCGACACAATCGGCATGCGTCGCCTCGATAGCGTCGTTGCGCATGGAAGCGCCCGTCACAAAGCGGTTACCCGTGGCAATCGTGCCGACCAGGAACTGCTTGGTGCCCTCGTTCGAAGCGACTGCATTTTTCGAAGCGTCAACAAACCCACGCTCAGCAAGCACGTCGGCGGCAATATCGACCAGCGCGGGCGTCGAGCCAAACTCCTCGAGCCCCGGTGCGGACTCGGCGATAAGCGCGGTATCGGTATCCAGATAGCGTAGGCGTTTGCCAATGACCACGTCGTCGATATGGAGCTTGGGGTTCAAACCGCCCGCAATGCCCGAAAACACAACAGCCTGCGGAGCATACTTGCTAATGAGGTGCTGTGTTGCAGCGGCGGCGTTCACCGTGCCCATGCCCGCCGTTGTGGCGACAACTGTCAGGCCGTCGAACTCACCGCTCACAACGTTCAAGCCCGCCTCCTGTACCATGCAAACGTTACTCAACTCTTCCTTAATCTGCATGATCTCTTTTTCGAGTGCACCGATAATCGCGATGGTAGCCATGCCATTCCCCAAACCTATACGAAATTCTCAACCACGGTATGGTACCAGCATTTTGTTTGCCAACGCCAAACGAACACGCTAGGCCAGCGCAGCTCGCGTATCAAACAGAGCCTTTGCATTCGCTGCCGTAACCTCGCTCGAGCGGTCGCTCCACGGCATCGATGTCATGATGCTCATGACATAGGTACGGCCATCGATGTCGATAAGGCCCGCATCGCATGTCGAATAGCAACCATCCTCGCTAATCCAGCCTGCCTTGTTGCGCACCAAGGCTTGGTCGTCCGCAATGCCATCACGAATAAACGATCGGGCCGTAGAGGCCAGAAGGCCCGACAGCCATTGCGACGTCTCGGTATCATGGCTCAGATACTCGCTCATCTCGCGCCACAACTTGGCCGAGGTGCGCGGGCAATAGGTGGGAAAATCACTCATCGAATCGAGTGCGGTATCGTAATCGACGCCAAGACCGACAATCCAATCCTCGTAACCGACACGGTCAAACGCCGCACGCAACGCGATAAACGAATCGTTGTCCGAATTAACGACCGCGGCCTCGATCAGGTCGCGCACCGTCTGCCAGCCCATGTTGTAGCCACCATAGGTGCCAAGGGAATCATCGAGTGAGACCTGGCCCGTCTCGACCAGGGATTCGCAGATGTACAACGCATAGAGTGCCTTATAACTGCTCGCACCGTACACCTCGGCGTCCGCGTCATACGTCACGCCCTTGCCGCTCGTCAGATCGTAAAACACCACGCCCACATCGCCCAGCTCCTGCGCCTGACTCAGGGCATCTTGGAGCGCGGCGAGGCTCTCATCCTCCAGGACGGGAATCTGGTCATCAACCAGTGAGAAGGTCTGCACGGTATCGCCTGAGGGAATATCGTTAAAGTCCGCCTTCGAAAGCCTCGTATTGAGGCTCGCTGTCGACAGGGTTTGGCTTGCGGTGGCTTTAGATTCAGAGACCTTTTTGTTTTGCATCTGTACCGTTGACGCATCTGAGTGTGCCATTCGCTCCGACGCGTAGGTTTTGGCGGTAATTCCGAGGATAATAACCGCCAACGTCAGCATCCCAATGGCGGCAATCTTCGCCACGCGGGCGCGAGCGTCAGCAAGGCCACGCGAAGACGTGCCCTTCGTCTCATATCTGCTGCTATGCTGCGGCACATACTCGTCCCGCGATGCGTTGTTTCGCACGTGGTCTCCTGACTGCTACCGTTTATATACGAGCAGCATAATACCGAGCAGGCATTTCTTTCCAAAGATATTCAGCGGCGTTTAAGGTGTCTTTAAAGAAACCACAAGCGTTTCTATGCAAATTCACCGGTTATGTTGCGCATCTCTACCCAAAACGCAGTTGCGGTGAAATAGTTCCTGTTTGGGCGGCATAAGCCGAAAAACAAGAACTATTCCACCGCAACTTGACGGGGCTCTTTGGCAATCAACTTGGTGCCCGTGGGCACTCATTTAAGTCTGTCCCCAATGAGTGCCTGAAAATGGCTCGCTAGCCGATGGCGTTTTTGAGTTCCGTGCGGCGCTTTTTCATGCCCGTCATGACGGCGTTGCGCAGCTCGGGCATGCGCGCGGTATCCATCTGGGGAACGCCCTCGAGCTTATAGGGAATCCCCAGCTGCTCATACTTGACGACGCCCATCGTGTGATACGGCAGCATCTCCAGGCCGACCACGTTATGCCACGGGGCAATCAGACGACCGAGTGCCTCGCACTCCTCAACCGTATCGGTAATGCCGGGCACCACCACGTGGCGGATAACGACCTTAATCTTGCGACGGGCAAGCTCATCACCAAACGCCAGGATGCGTGCGGGATCGCAACCGGTCAGCTTTTTATGCTCGACGGGATCGGCGTGTTTAATGTCGAGCAGCACCATATCGGTCTCGTTGAGTACGGCATCGAACTTCTCGGGATGCGCGGGATCGAACGCATAGCCGCAGCTATCCAAGCAGGTATGCACGCGACCATCGGGGTTATTGTGCATGGCGCGGAACAGGTCGGCTAAAAACGCGGGCTGCAGGAGCGGCTCACCGCCGGACACCGTAATACCACCGCTCCGGTAAAACTCATGGTTGCTCTGGAACTCGTCCATCAGGTGCTCGACGGTCACCATCGTGCCGCCGTTAACCGACCAGGTATCGGGGTTGTGGCAATACGCACAGCGCATGGGGCAGCCCTGAACAAACACCACAAAGCGGATGCCGGGTCCATCGACCGTTCCCATCGTCTCAATCGAATGTACGCGGCCCAGGGCAAACGCAGAGTCCTCGGGACGAGCGTCCACACCCTCGAGCGTCATCTCAGCCATTCCCGCTACCTTGCCTCTCATTGGTTTTAGCTACATAAATGCCAGAATCATTCTAGCCCATACGCATGATGGCGAAACGGTTTAGCGGTCAATTGGGTTGTCCTATTTGGCCCTACGCAAGAGCGGCGGGAAGGCTATCGCAACCCGCCCGCCGCCGAGGCAATAGAAATCGATAGATGCCAGGCCTTACGCTTTAAGCGTGAGCACCGCACCGAAGGCGGTCGGGCCGCAATGGCTCGAGATGACGCCACCGACCTGAGTCCAGGTAACGTCCTTAAAGCCCAGGTCGTGCGCATAGACTTCCATGTCGTCGCGCAGCTCCTGGGAAAGGCCTACCGAATACGCCAGGCCAATGTGCGAGTAGTCGATCTCGCCCTTCGCAACCATGTGGTCAATAAAGGCGCGGGCGCACTTGAGCATAGAGCCGCGGAACTTTTTGGTTGCCACGAACTTGCCGCCCGTCACCTCAATGCAGGGCTTAATCTTGAGCAGGTGGGCGCCAAGGAATGCCACGTTAGACAGACGACCGCCCGCCTTAAGGAAGGCTAGGTCGGTAGGAACAAAGCCCAGAAGCACACGGTCCATGACGGAATTCGTAAAAGCAAAAATCTCGTCGACGGTGGCATCGGGGTGAGCCTCGATGTATTTGGCGGTCTCGACGACGACGAGCGACTGGCCCACCGAGACAAAACGCGTATCCATGGAGAATACGTAGTCGCGGCCCTTAGCCGCAATCTTGGAGGACTGATGCGAGCAAGTCGTGACTTCGGAGTACGCAAGATGCAGAATGGTCGCATCGGGCTGCTCGGCATGGATGCGGTCGTACACGTGAGCAAAATCCGCAGGCGCACAGCCACTGGTCTTGGGCATCACGCCAAACTCGTTGCAGCGCGAATAAATCTCGAGCGGATCGATCGAGCCGTCCTCGACGGTCTCGTCACCAATCGTGACATGCATAGGCACGCGCACGATACCGTAGCGTTCGCAGAGCTCCGGCGTCACATCCGACCCAGACTCAACCACGATTACGTACTTGCCCATTATTATCACGACCCATCTCAACATTGGCTTTTCAATACATGGCACGCGCCGCCGCACTGCTGCACAACAGCGTCCAAGCGCCAAAGAGACGCCGTCCCTTGCACACAACAAAGGACAGCGTCTCCCTGGAAAACTCCGTGCTTCCTGAGATTCTACACGGTTTATTAAGGAGTGTTACTTATTCCGCAAACGGTCACTATATGCAGTAAGCGGTAGTTGGCCGCGACAACTGCGACACATTCCGTCCAGCAAATCCAATCGTGCTCCACGCACGGTTAATGCACGAGGCGGTAGAAATTCATCGATGCCGCACCCTCGGCGTGCAGCTCCATCGCCGGAACCGCCGGCGAATAGGTACGGCTCGTAAGTGCCGCCTCGCCGTCATTTGCAAAAATCTCGACCATCGTAGTGTCCGAAAGCACGCGCAGGTCGCGAAGCTCGCCGAGCTCAATCGACCTCTGGTCGCGCCCATAGCCTTCGTCACCCATATCGAGGGTAAGCATCCCGTCCGTATAACGCACAAAGACACCCTTGCGGATTTCGAGCTCGATCACCTGGGCGCCCTCACAGGAAACCACAAGATCAAACAGGCGGCCCGGCTCCTCAACGGTTTCACCGCCTGTCGCGCGAACGCAGTCGCCGCGCATCCCCTCAATCTCGTGCGCCGGCTGCTGACAGAGCTTACCATCGCGCATGTTCAGCTCTCTCGGCACCGTCAACGCGCACTGCCACCCGCGTGCCACCGTCGGGCTTTCTGCCGTCGCATCGGGGCATCCCGACCATCCGATCATCAAACGCCGACCCGTAGCATCCTCAAAGGACTGCGGTGCGTAGAAATCAAAGCCGGCATCGACCATCGGGGGCATGCCCTGCCCGGTGATCTTAAAACTCGGCGCCTCCCAATCGGCCTCGATGGGAAACCACACGCACTGGTGCGGATTGCGGTAACGCCAACCATCGGCGGACACACCCTGCGGACAGCAAACGAGAATAAGCTCACCATCGAGCTCAAACAGATCGGGGCACTCCCACATAAAGCCAAACTTCTCGCCCAACTCAATGCGCGTCGCATAGCTCCAGTCCTCTAGATCGCTCGAGGTATAGACAAGCACGCAGCCGCGGTCGTCTTTCGTACGAGCGCCCAGAACCATGTAGTAGATACCATCGTGTTCAAGGATCTTGGGGTCGCGTACGTGCGTACCGATATCGTCGGGGTAATCGACCGGCCCAACAGCCACACGCTTCTTGCCCAATTCGTCGGGATTCTCGGCAACCATATGAATTTGGTTTTGCTCACGGCCCGTCAACACGTAGTCGTAATCATCGCGGTCAAAATGCTTGACGTTGCCGGTATAGAAGTAGTGAATCTTGCCGTCGTGTACAAAGGCAGAACCAGAATACGCTCCACTCGAATCCAAATCGGAATCGGGGAACAGCACGGGGCCGTGATTCTCGTACGTCACAAAATCCTTTGTCGTCAGATGGTTCCAAAGCACTGGACCGCCATGCGCAGCATCGAACGGATCGTATTGGTGATAGATGTGATACGTATCACCGATCTGCACCAAACCGTTGGGATCGTTGAGCCAGCCAAGCTCAGGCTCCACATGGAACAGGAGCCTATCGGGGTCGGACGCGATGCGAGCCGCCGTCTCATCCTGTCCGGCTCGCCACTGCTCATAGTCCGCGCGTGTCACCTTATTTTTTTGATTAAACATCGCCATTGGCCTTCTCGTCTATAGGGAAGGACGCTCGACTCACACGAGCCGAACGCCCTTCCCCAAATGGACTTACCCTCAGATTACGCTGAACGGCTCAACTAGAAGCTAACGTCGAAGCCAGCGCCAGCGCCCTCTTCATCGGTGGTCGGCACGCCCTTTGCCTTGTTGTAGGCAAAGATCAAGACGATCGGCACGATGAAGGCGATGAGATTGCCAGCCACATACCACACGAGCGTCTCGGGTGTGACGATGAGCAGGCCAAGCACGCCGGTCAGACCCTGACCGATGGCGCGCACCTCAAAGAGCTTCACGAAGGCACCGCCGCAGCCTGCACCGATGCATGCGCAGATGAACGGAATGATCGAATAGCGCATGTTTGCAGCAAAGATAGCGGGCTCGGAGATTCCGACCAGCGTCGGGATAAAGGACGACATGCAGATGTTGCGCTCTTTGGAGTGCTTCTTGTGAATGAGATACATGCCGATGGCGCCGCCGCCCTGGGCGATGATGGAAACCGACCAGATTGCCTGGATGTAGTTGAAGCCAGTCGTGGCAACGAGGTTTGCCTCGATACCCTGGATGAACTGATGCGTACCGGTAACGACGAGCGGCTGCAGGAACGCGGCGAAGACAAAGGCGCCAAAGACGCCCATCCTGTTGTACAGGATATCGATTACGCCGGCGAGGACGTCACCGATCAGGTTGCCGAGCGGGCCGAACACGGTGAACAGGGCGACGTTAGCAAGAATCAGGGTAACGGTCGGGACAAAGACGAACGAAACGACCTCGGGGATGTACTTCTGGGCAATCTTTTCGACCTTGGCCATAAACCAGGCAGTCAGGATTGCAGGGAACACGCCGCCCTGGAAAGCAACCATGGGGATGGAGAGCGGACCAAAGTTCCAGTACTCAGCACCCGACGGATCCATAACAAACGCATTGCGGTTCATAAGACTCGGGTGAACCATGACGAGGATGCCCAGGATCGGGTTACCGCCAAAACGCTTGACCGCGCTGTACATGACCAGGACAGGCAGGTAGTCGAAGGTAGTGGCAATAATGGCAAAGAAGCTTGCGAGGTTCTTGAGGAACTCGCTGTGATCGGCGAGGCTGCCCTCCATGCCAAAGAGGCCGTTGGCAACGATCAGCGACTTAAGGCCGATGATGATAGCAGCGCCGACGAAGGCGGGAATGATGGGAATAAAGATGTCCGAGAATACCTTGAGGACCGAGAAGAACTTGCCCTTCTTGTCCGCCTCGGCGCCCTTGACCTCGGAAGCGCTGATCTCCTTAACGCCCGTCAGAGCCATAAACTCATCGTAAACCTTGTTAACGGTACCGGTACCGAAGATGATCATGAGCTGGCCGCTGTTGTACAGCACGCCCTTGACGCCATCGATGTTCTCGAGCTCGGCCTTGTTGTACTTGCTCGTATCCTTGAGCACCAGACGCAGACGCGTAACGCAATGCGTGGCGCCCTCGATGTTCTCCAGACCGCCGACGTTATCGACGACTTGCTGAGACACTACTTTGTAGTCCATGTTCCTCTCCATTCCCTTACGAAATCATAAAACGTTTTGATGCCATTACAGAGACGCGATCGTTGCATTTGCGCACTTGAGCGTACCGTCGGTGACCGTCAGTGCCACACCCTGGCCCTGCTTATTGCAGAAGCGCGCGTTAAGCGCAACATCATCGACAAAGATGGTCGCGATATCGTCGTCAACGACCAGGCGCACATGATGAGTGCCCTCGCCCTTAAAGAACAACGGACGCTCGAGGCCCATGTTGTTGACCTGGAACCACGGATACTGGGGGGCCGCCGTAAACTCGAGCTTGCCCTCACGCAGGTTGGCGCGGAACTCATAGGCAAGACCGGACTCGGCGTCCTCGGCAAGCTTCACCGAGAAGCCGGCAGCGTCACCGGCGAGCTCGATGTCGGCATCGAGCAAGTAGGTGGAGCCGGCATCCGCGGCGAGCACCTGCTCGACCTTGCCCGACTCGCAGGAAAGCTCAAAGGCCTCGACTGCCTTAGCCTCGCCAAAGGCGCCAAGCATGCTGTCGGGGAGCTTGGTGCCGAGCGTTCCGTCGGCACGCTGAACGATCTCGAGAGGCATAAAGGTGCCACCCCACAGGTAAGAGCTGGGATCGCCACCCTCGTCACGCGTAGGAACCCAACCAAAGAGAACGCGACGCTCGCCGTCAAATGCGGTACGTGCGGCATAGTACGCGCGGCCATCGAAGGAATCGTCCGCAGGAGTGATCCAAGGACCGTTGATAGAGCGAGACATGCGGTAACGGGTCTTGTTGCCATCACTGTACTCGGAGAACACCAGATACCACCAGTCGCCCATCTTAAAGAGATCAGGCATCTCGAACATGGTGTACAGGCCCGGATTCCACCAGTCGCCCTGGAACTCCCAGGTATCCAGGTCCTTGGAGGTGAACTTGACCAGACGACCGGTCATCAGACGCTTGTCCTCGCCCACACGCGTGCCGAGGATGAGCATGTACTCTTCGTTCTCCTCATCCCAAAGCACAAAGGGATCGCGCCAGTTGCGGTCATCGTAACCCTCCTGGGGCGGAAGCAGCGTCTCGGCGATGTTCTTCTCCCACTTGACGGCGTCGTCACTCGTTGCGTGAAGAAGAACCTGCTTCATCAAGCGTGCCTTGACCTTATCGCGATTGCAACCAGTGTAGAGCGCATGGTACTTGTCGCCCACCTTAAACACCGTGCCGGCATAAACATACTGGTCGACTTCCTCGTCGCCGCCACGCTCAAGGCTCTCGCCAAAGTCTTTGTAATTGACGAAGTCCTTGGTTGTCGCGAGTGCCCAGCCAAACGGCTCTCCGAAAGGTCCGGGGTTTCGCGTGTCACGCTGATGATAGAGATAGAACGTGCCGTCCTCGCCGTACGGCATGATGTCGCCTACCCAAATTCCCTCAGGCTGGTAATACACCTTGTGCATCCGAGACTTCCTTTCTCACGAGATACTAACTCGGTACAACTGCAAGATATGTCAATCGTTTTCATATGTCAAACGTTTTCACACCAATACGTCTTTTCGCAGTTCCAGTCGTCGGCAAACGGTTGACATATGCCGGCGAACGGTCATCAGAGGCGTTTGAGGAATTCTTTTGGCACGGGATGAACTACGCGGTTTTGCCCTCAATGAGTTCAACGGGAAGCTTGATATTCGATTCGGGATTATCGCCGTTAATAAGAGCGATGATGGATTGCGCCGCGAGCTCTCCGATGCGATCGATATCTTGACGAACGGTTGTTAAGTCAGGCATAAACGTCATAGTGCGGCGGGCGCCATCCGCGCCCACGACCTTAATATCGTCCGGAGCGCTCAAGCCGCGCCGCTTCATCACGTTGAGGCAGATGGCCGCCATCGTGTCGTCTCCCGCAAAGATGCCGTCAATATCGGGGTTCTCATCGAGGATCTTCGCAACGACCGCGCCCTTTTCGTCGTCGGGCTTAACGAACTCGACCTCACGGACAAGCGCGGGCAAACCGGCCTGCTCAACAACATCGAGGTAGGCATCGGTACGCTTATTGGCAGGCATGCGCATGCGGCTATTGCTGCGCAGGCACAGGATACGCCTGCAGCCGTCATTAATCAGACGGCGCGTGGCGAGCTCGCCAATGCCATAGCTGTCACTTGCAATCTGGACAGAGCCCTCGCCAAGATCGCAGTCGATGCCAACCAGGCTCAAGCCCATCTCGGCATACGCCTCGGCACCGATATTAAGCGAGTTGACGATGACGCCATCAACCATATTGCGCCGAAGCATATCGATATAAGAACGCTCAAGATCAGGTCGATTGGCGCTATTGCACAGCAACATCTTAAAACCGTTTTCGGCCAGGGTACGCTCAACGGCTTGGACCGCTTGGGCATGAAACGGGCTGCTGACATAGGGGACGATCATACCTATTAGATTCAGGCGACCGTTGAGCATGGCACGGGCGATATCGTTGGGCGTATAGTTGATGCGCTTCATCGCGGCATGGACCTTATCGCGGGTCTCTTGGCTAATATAGCCGCGATTATTAAGCACGCGAGATACCGTAGTAGGCGAAACCCCCGCCACCGCTGCAACTTCCTTGATGCCAGGCTTAGCCGAATCCTTAGAACGAGCGCCCTCGCGAGCCATAGCACCCTCCCCCATCAACATGTCATACGTTTACATACGAACAAAGCATACCCCAACAAGAGCGGGAAGACGGTAACAGTACAAGTAAGTAAACGACTCATCCAAATAATTAGGAGAGTTCCGCCTAAAGGGTGACTACACAGGACCCCCGCCGGGCCGCTTTGGGTTACTTTCCAAAACATTTCCGCAGGACGCAAAGGGCTCCGCCGCGCGAAGCGCGCAGCGGAGCCCTTTGCATGTCCGAGGACGTTTTGGGAGGTAGCCCAAACAGCCCCGGCGATCCTGCGGGAGTTAAACCCCTTTAGAACTTGTTGTGGAAGGTACGCGCAATGACCTCGTCCTGCTGCTCCTTGGTGAGCGTGTGGAAGTTCACGGCATAGCCGGAAACGCGGATAGTCAGCTGCGGGTACTTCTCGGGGTGAGCCTGAGCGTCGAGCAACGTCTCACGGTTGAAGACGTTGATGTTCAGGTGGTGGCCACCCTTCTCGGCGTAAGCGTCGAGCATGTGGACCAGGTTATCGGCCTGAGTCTCGGAAACTTCAGAAACCTTCATAATGTGTCTCCTTCGATCGATAGGCGCCGGCCGAAACCGGCGCACTAATCAGTAATCGTTATTGTTAGTATAGCACTAACAATAGTTACTCGCCCAGCTGATCAAGGTCGATATCGCCAAAGAACACCTGGTCCTCCTTGCCGAGCGCACTCGGGATGATGGAGAAGGTGTTGGAGATGCCGTCCTGAGCATCGCGGAACGGGAGCTTGGAAACCGAAGACAGCGAAGCGATGGCGCCATGGCTATCGCGCTTGTGCATGGGGTTAGCACCCGGGGCGAACGGCTGGCCAGCCTTGCGGCCGTCGGGCGTGGAGCCGGTCTTCTTACCGTACACGACGTTGGAGGTAATGGTCAGAACCGAGGTCGTGGGCACGGAGTTGCGGTAGGTGTCGTTCATGCGGATGTACTCCATGAACTGGTGCACAACGTCGTGAGCGATCTGGTCGACGCGGTCGTCGTCGTTACCGTACTTGGGGAACTCGCCCTCGGTCTCGAAGTCGACGATGATGCCGTTCTCGTCACGGACGGGATGGACCTTGGCGTACTTGATGGCGGACAGGGAGTCAGCCACGACGGAAAGGCCAGCGATGCCCGTAGCGAACCAGCGGTGCACGTGCTTGTCGTGCAGAGCCATCTGGATGCGCTCGTAGCAGTACTTGTCGTGCATGTAGTGAATGATGTTCAGCGAGTTGACGTACACGCCAGCGAGCCACTTCATCATGTCGTTGTACTTGGCCACAACGTCGTCGTAATCGAGCGTATCGCCCTCGACGGCGCGATACTTGGGGCCGACCTGCTTCTTGGAGACCTCGTCAACACCGCCGTTGAGTGCATACAGCAGGCACTTGGCCAGGTTGGCGCGAGCGCCGAAGAACTGCATCTCCTTGCCGATGCGCATGGAGGACACGCAGCAGGCAA
>CALGZY010000151.1 GCA_937934355.1 uncultured Collinsella sp.
TTGGATGCTCCCGTGCCTAACATCATTGCGTTTGGCGTCTCCGTTGTCTGCTCGGTGATTACCATTCTGTTGGGCTTGACCTTCCGTCGCCTAACGCAAGAGGGCACCGACTTGGAGAACAAATGCCGCGCGCTTAAGAGGTGGCTCGAGGACTTCACCCGCCTGGGCGAGGCCGTGCCGGGTGACCTTATCTTGTGGAACAAGCTCATGGTGATGGGCGTGGCCCTGGGTGTTTCCAAAAAGACGCTGCGCGAGCTTGCCGACGCCGTGCCGCCTGCGGTTCGTAACGCCGAGGGCTTCTACGATTACTACCCCGTGTACTGGTGGTGCTATAGCGATCCTGCACTCGACGCTCCCACCGATTCGATTGGCAGGGTCTACCACAATTCCGTGTCCGCGGTGGCAGCTTCGGAGTCCAGCTCCGGCGGTGGCGGCGGTGGTGGCTTTTCCGGCGGCGGAGGCGGCGGCTGCGGCGGCGGAGGCGGCGGCACGTTTTAACCTGCGAGTTCCGATAGTTCATGCAAAAGGGTCCGACGGAATGTTTCCGTCGGACCCTTTCATATCTGGACACGACCGCGGAGAGAGTTGCGATTGCGTCCAGGCACGGGCGTGTGTCCGTACCGCCTATGTGTTTTCCCCTGCGGCGCGTTGGGCGTCAAGCTGCCCTCAAGACGTCCAATTCCTCGCAGGTTAGGCACTGAGGTCTAAACCGTAAAGATACATCTCTCGCGGAAGCAGACTGCGCTCTTCGCGTGTCGATTTGTATCTCCCCAAACGCTTCATGCCGCGGAACTCGTAAAACGACCATCTGCAATCGCTGTCGGTATACAGATACGCCTTAAGATCGCCGAGTGCGGCGTAGTACGAAGATACGGCGTCAAACAGCACCGTTCCGATTCCGAGCCCCTGTGCCGAGGGGTCTACAACGAGCAGCGTGATTTCATTGTCGAGTGTAAGGCCGCTCGATGCCAAGAGGCGCTCGTCTACTTTGCGCATGCCGTTGTACCACGTTTGGAATGTGTGGGCGGCTTTGGCGTCGTAGGAATCCATGGCGCAAGCCGATTTTGCTTCGATGGTCGCCCAACGGGATAGATCTTGATTGTAGTCGTTTTCCGAGCGGGCGAGGATGATGCCGCGCGGCGCACCGTCGATAAGGGCTACCTGTGAGAAAGTGGATACCGAGAGGCAATGCGCAAGATCGCATGTCGCCTCGAGGGTGCCAAAGGCAGCGTCGGGGACGCCATCGTCGTCGTGCCATAGCGTACGGACGATCTCGACAAGCGGTTCGAAATCTTCATCTTCAAATGGTCTGTACAGCACGGTCGACACGCAGCGCACCTTTCTCTCGGCAGATTTAATACCACCGTTTGGAACGCGGAATATGGTGCCTTCATGTTCACACGTCAACTGCGTCATTTCTACGCGAAAGCGCCATCGCCTCTCGGTATTTTCTTCAAATAACATGCGTATCGCCTGCGAGTTGACGTGTCGATGCGCTACATTAGTGATGTATGTGGAAGAGGGGGCCTTGATGCCGCAACTTTTGCGGTATCAAGGCCCCTTTCGCGACAAGGAGGAAGGCATGGCCGCTGATGTGAAGATCGGGCGCGCGCTTATCTCGGTCACCGATAAGACCGGCGTCGTCGATTTCGCACGAGCACTGGTTGACGATTTTGGCGTTGAGATTATCTCGACGGGCGGAACCGCCAAGGCGATTGAGGCTGCGGGCGTTCCCGTTACCCCGATTGAGGAGTTTACCGGCTACCCCGAGATGATGGATGGTCGCGTGAAGACGTTGCACCCCAAGGTGCACGGCGCTTTGCTGTGCCGTCGTGACTCCGAGGAGCACATGGCTCAGGCCAGCGAGCACGATATCAAGATGATCGACCTCGTGGCGGTTAACCTGTATGAGTTTGAGAAGACCGTTGCCTCTCCTGATGTGACCTTTGCCGACGCCATCGAGCATATCGATATTGGTGGCCCTTCCATGCTGCGCTCTGCCGCCAAGAACAACGACTCGGTGACCGTGGTGTGCGATCCCTCCGATTACGCGATGGTTCTCGACGAGATGCATCGCCACAAGGGCGCAACTACTCTGGGCACGCGTCGTCGTCTGGCTGCCAAGACCTATACGCGTACCGCCGCCTACGATACCGCTATCTCCACGTGGCTCAACAGCTACTTGGCAGAGGAGGCCCCCGAGGCTCCCGCCTCTGCTGCTTTTGTTCCGCCTGCGGCAATCGATCTGCATCTCGAGAAGGTCGAGGACCTTCGCTATGGCGAGAACCCGCATCAGGCCGCTGCCGTCTATCGCTTTGCCGATGAGTTTGGCAACTTTGCCTCTTCGACAAATCCGCTCGTTGGCGCCAAGCAGATCCAGGGCAAGCCGCTCTCCTATAACAACCTGCTCGACGCCGATGCCGCTTGGAATGCCGTGCGCGAGTTTGATGAGCCTGCTGCCATCATTCTCAAGCATCAAAATCCCTGCGGTTCCGCTGTCGCCAAGACGGTGACCGAGGCCTATGATCGCGCCTTTGCATGCGATCCCAAGAGCGCTTACGGCGGCATTATCGCCTTGAACCGCGAGGTTCCCCTTGAGCTTGTGGAGCACTTTGCCGATCGCGACAAGCTTTTTGTCGAGGTGCTCATTGCCCCGTCCTTTACCGATGAGGCTCTGGAGCGTCTGAGCCGCCGCAAGAACCTGCGCGTGCTGGAGACCGGCGGTGCTGATGGCCACGCTCACCTCGAGGCTCGTACCGTTGACGGCGGTATGCTCGTTCAGGCCGTGGACACCGTTTCCGAGGATCCCTCGACCTTTACCTTCCCCACGACTCGCAAGCCCACGGACAAGGAGATGGACGACCTCCTGTTCGCTTGGCGCGTGGTGAAGACCGTTAAGTCCAACGCCATCTTGATCGCCAAGGATCAGTCCGGTATCGGTATGGGACCTGGTCAGCCCAACCGCGTCGACTCTGCGCTCTTTGCGTGCGAGCGCGCCGAGGAGACCTGCAAGCGCATGGGCGTTGAGGCGGGCGGCTTTGCTGCTGCGAGCGATGCGTTCTTCCCGTTCGGCGATAATATCGAGCGTGCTTTCCGCAGCGGCGTTGCCTATATTGCTCAGCCCGGCGGTTCGGTGCGCGATGATGCCGTTATTGAGGCATGCAACAAACACGGCATGGTCATGGCTTTTACCGGACTGCGCCTTTTCCACCATTGATTTTTAACGGAGCGGTTTATTCGGATATTCGGATCTGTTCGGCATTCGGCAGTGTGCCGGGCGAACGGAAACGAACGGTCAATTAAGCGGACATAGACGAAAAGGATTTCCCGATGCAGGTGCGGAACGTGCGGAAGGGACGGAACAAGGAACGGAATTAAGAGTAAAAAATGCAGATAACAAAGGATAAACTCAATATTGCCGTCATAGGCGGCGGCGGACGCGAACATGCGATAATCAGGCGGCTTGCTCAAAGCCGCAGAGCGGGAAAGATATATGCGCTTCCCGGAAACGGCGGAATTTCCCGCTATGCCGAGTGCTTTGACGTTAAGGCAACCGATATCGGGGGCGTTGTGGCTCTTGCAAAGAAGCTCAAGGTCGATATGGTTGCAGTTGCTCCCGATGATCCTCTGGTTCTGGGAATGGTAGATGCTCTCAATGCAGAGGGAATCATGACCTTCGGTCCCAACAAGGCTGCTGCTATTATTGAGGGAAGCAAGGTATTTTCCAAGCACCTGATGAAGAAGTACAATATCCCCACAGCAGGATATGAAGTATTTTCCGACAGTGCTTCCGCTATCGCATATCTTAAGGAGCAGAACACATATCCCGCAGTTATCAAGGCTGACGGACTTGCTTTGGGCAAGGGCGTTATAATCGCTCAGAACGAGGAAGAGGCTGTTGAGGCTGTAAAGTCCATGATAGATGACAAGCAGTTCGGCGAAAGCAGCGCAACTGTAGTTATCGAGGAATTTCTTACGGGTCCTGAGGTATCAGTTCTTTCCTTTACAGACGGCAAGACTGTAGTTCCTATGATATCCTCCATGGATCACAAGCGTGCTTATGATAATGACGAGGGACTTAACACAGGCGGAATGGGCACAGTTGCTCCCAACCCTTATTACACCGATGAGGTGGCTAAGGAGTGCATGGAGAAGATCTTCCTGCCTACCATCAACGCTATGAACGCCGAGGGACGCACCTTTAAGGGCTGCCTTTACTTCGGTCTTATGATAACCCCCAAGGGTCCCAGAGTTATTGAGTATAACTGCCGTTTCGGCGATCCCGAGACACAGGTAGTTCTTCCTCTGCTGGACGGCGACCTCTGCGAGATATTCGAGG
>CALGZY010000152.1 GCA_937934355.1 uncultured Collinsella sp.
GAAGCGCATATCTACGGTCGTTCTCGGTCTCGACAGCCTCATCACCCTTCATCAGCGTGAGCCGCCTCACACGATGAAGGAGGGTAAAAATGTCGATCAGCATCAATGAAGAATCGCTTTTCTGCGATTACTACTCGGAATGGATTAGCGTTTACAAAGAAGGGGCCATCCGTGAGGTCACCATGGGAAAGTACCGGCTCACGCAGTCTTGGCTTGCCAAGCTGATTCCAGACCTCAAGATAAAAGATCTCGACCGCACTTCGTACCAGCAGCTCATCAATGGTTACGCAGAGCACCACGAGCGCCAGACAACCATGGACTTTCACCATCAGCTTAAGGGAGCGATCCTTGACGCGGTTGACGAAGGACTCATCCCCCGCGACCCCACGCGCAAGGCCATCATCAAAGGGAAACAGCCGCGAGCGAAAAAGATCAAGTATCTCAACCAGTTTGAGCTTCATGCCATGCTCGGCGACCTTGACTTATCAGGCGGGCCGAGTTGGGATTGGCTTATTCTCATAGTCGCTAAAACGGGCTTGCGCTTCTCCGAGGCCCTTGGGCTTACCCCCGAAGACTTCGACTTCGCACATCAAACGCTCTCGGTGAATAAGACCTGGGATTACAAGAACGGCGGCGGATTCGTCCCCACGAAAAACGCCTCATCAGTGCGGAAGGTTCAACTTGACTGGCAACTCATCATGCAACTTTCCGGGCTACTCAAAGACCTTCCACCGACTGAGCCCATATTCGCGAAGGGAAAGGTCTATAACTCGACAGCTAACAGCGTTTTAGCGCGCCACTGCAAAAATGTTGGCGTGCCTGTCATATCCGTCCACGGGCTGCGGCATACGCATGCATCACTTTTGCTGTTCGCCGGTGTCTCTATCGCCAGCGTATCCCGAAGGCTCGGCCACGCAAGCATGACCACCACTCAGGAAACCTATCTGCACGTCATTCAGGAGCTCGAGAACAAGGACATTGACATCGTCATGAGAGCTCTTTCGACTCTAATTTAACCTGTATCAGCAAACCGCGACTCACGCTGATGAAGGGTGATGAGGGTGTCGAGATGCGTCATCATCGCGGCGATTTCACGCTGCTCTTGCCTTGAAGGTAACCAGATTGGCGTCTTTTTGCCGGTCTCTATTGTGTAAGTTCCAACTGTTCCAATGCCTGCGGCCTCATTGATATAATTCTGAATAGCGCTAGCTGTAAAGCTGTGATAGAAGAAACCACCGTCAATGCTATACCGATTTTTAAACCAGATGATGTTTCCGTCTTTGAAGTAAACGGGATTGTCGCTGGTCACAAGCCATGGAACACCTATAGTTCCAACGCCTGTTACGAGCAGATCGCCAACTGAGACCTTGCCAGATTGCGCTGAGTATTCTTTGTACATCTCAGAAGATATAAACAAAGGGTCTTCAATAGACTCATTCTTGGCAAACGAAACAAGGTCACGTGCGCGCAAGAATCGCACACCCTCATCTGTCCAATCTTCTTGATGAACCCTACGCACCGATGCGACATCCATTAGCTCGCCCAACTTACGCTGTTCCCAAGCGGTTATTCGAGACAAGAAACTTCATCTTGGGAACAGCGTAAGTTCTCGGATATGTATGTGGTCAACAATGAACGAAACGCCAATTGTGAGCTTGGATACGATAGGACACTTTCCATTGCAACGATGACTTTCAATGGCGGAAACGGCGCAGCCGACGATTCGCTAAGCAACTACAAAGTCATTCGAATTGGAGATATCGCCTTTGAGGGTCATACCAACAAAGTGCACGCCTATGGACGCTTTGTTCTCAACGACGCAGGTGACGGGCTTATGTCGCCGCGATTTTCATGTTTGAGGCCCATCGTCGAGCAGCGTTATAGCTTCTGGAAATACTATATTCCGCGCGAAGAGTCGATGAGACCAATCCTTGTCAACGCTACAAAAAGCGGAACCATGATGAACGAATTGGTTCCTGACGATCTCATGCGCGAATCTATTTTGGTTCCGTGTCTAGCTGAGCAAGAGATTATTGGGAACAGCCTCTCGCAGTTAGATCACCTCATCACCCTTCATCAGCGTAAGCTTGAGTTATTGAGAAATACTAAGAAATCGCTGTTGGATAGGATGTTTGTCTAATAGCTATCGTGAGTTGCTTCTAATTTCGAGTCTCAAAACCGCCGATTTCGCTATATCGAATCGGCGGTTTTTCGTTTTTGCGAGGAATAATTGTCGTTCGCATTGTCGCCGAGCTGTCACTGATGAAGGGTGATGAGGCTGTCGAGACCGAGAACGACCGTAGATATGCGCTTC
>CALGZY010000153.1 GCA_937934355.1 uncultured Collinsella sp.
TCACCGTCGCCGTCGCCCCACCCAGCTTGAGGCTGTCTTTGGGCTCGAGCATTATCTCCAGATCCTGGTCTGCATCGGCAATGGCCTGCGACACCACGAGCGCTGTACCCTGGATACGGTAGTCGTTTTCCTTGTCGCCCTTGGCAGGCTTAAGCGTCTTGCCGCCGCTCTTCACCGTCAGATCGATGTTATCGAGACTATCGAGCTCAATGCGTTCGGTCTTATCCTGGCCTGCGACCGGTTCGAGATAGGCCACATTAAGTTCAATCGCGCGCGAAGCCGGAATCTTGGTAAAGTCCTCAGCCTTAATCTCTCCGATATTCCATGTGCCCGTCATCTGGTCGCCCGGGCGCGCCAGCACCATGTCATAGTAACCGCTGAGCGAAATGCGCAGGGTGGCTGCTGTCTTGGAGAGAGCGTCCGCTGTAAAGCTGCCGTCATCGCCAACCGCCAGCGGCGTGGACTGCCCCGCCTGCACGAGTGTAGCCGTCGCGCTCTGGGGAAGTTTGCCCGTCACCTGGGCCGCCTCGCCCATCCACTCAAACGTGTAGGCAGGCTTCGAGGAATCGACGGAGTCCTTGCGATCGGCCACGGCATCGGCAAGCTTTTTGACCATCGAGGGGTTGCCAGCCGAATCGGTCGCATAGGCATAGATGGTCTGGCCTTCACCAAAGGGAATCGCATACGTTACGCCATCGATTGTCACGCGCTCATTATAGTCGCCCGGATAGCCCGCCTCACCAAACTGAAGATCGGGGTTCATCACGCGCAGGGCAACGGCATTATGGTTCGTCTCGTTTCCGTATCTCGTGTTCTCAAAAGCTCCCCACTCTATCATTTCCACGCTTTTGGGTAGCACAATCTCTTTGCCGGCAATCGCAGGATCAAGAGAGGCGAACGCGAGCGCCCCGATAGATTTGACACCATCGCCAATCGTCACCGACGACACAAAGGAGCACCCGTCAAAGGCAAAGCGCTCAATCCGCTCCACCGTGCCCGGCACATTGATCTGCGTAAAGGTGAGTACCGTTGTATCCGAGACATAGAACTGCGGCACGCCGCAATTGGCGAAGGCACGATAGTCGATAGTCTTAACCGAAGGCGGCAGCGTTGCCACCACATTGTCGTCAAGCTGTTCGCAGCCCTCAAAGGCCTGCTCGGGAATCGTGGTAAAGGCCGCGTTATTGGGCCAGGTCACCGTCTGAAGTGTCTTGCTTCCGGTAAACGCATTCCAGCCCAACTCCTCAACCGAATCGGGCAGTGCGATTTCCTTGATGCTGCTGCCTCCCAGGCCGCCAACGGTGCGGACGTGCGAATCGGGGGCGAAGGTGACCGATGTGAGAGCGGCGTTTCCCATGCCCCTAAGGCTTACGACACGCTTGCCGTCGATGGTCGAGGGCACCTCCAACGTGGTAATGCCTGCGTCGCCATACTCGATAGAAATTTCGTTGGTGAGGCTATCAATCGAGAAGTAGTACTGCGCGGGGGTCTGCTCGCCGGCCACGTAGCCATCGTCGTATTCGTCCTTTACGCCCGTGGCGCCCTTCGAGGTCATCCAGAGCCCAAGATCCTCATTCCAGGTTGCTTCGGCTTCGGCGGTCTCCTCTTGCTTCTGCTGCTCAGCGAGTTCCTTGCCCTCGACAAGATCGGTTGCGAGCGCACCCGCAGGTGTGCTCTCGGTCTGCCCGGCGCCCGTCAGGCCCGCCGCCGATGCAATCTCGGAGGCCGGGGGCGTAGGGGTGTCACCGGTATCGAGCACTGTGGGGTCGGCGGCGCCGGCATCGGGCGCGGGGTCGGCGGAAGCAGAGTCTGACGTTTGGGCGTCAGCCGAATCGGTGGGAGCGGCGTCGGCTGCTTGGCCGTTATCCGTCTGCACAAAAGTGCCGTCGGTGGTGAGGGTCTCGGCAAACGCGCCCGCGGGCAACGAACCCGTCACCATAGTGAGGGTCACCGCGGCAACGGTCAGGCGGCGGCAAAGCGCTCGAACAGCAGTCCACCTCATGGTCGTTCCTTTCCTGCAAACCAAAAGTCATCCAGCGTAATCGTCGTCCAAAAACAAAGCGAACGGTAGGTTCATATATACGAACCTACCGTTCTACCTGCGCAAACCGCCACAAAGGGGACAGGCACCTTTGTGGCGGTTCTGGACTTGGCCGACCAGTTTGTCTCAATCTGTAACAGTTAGAGGTCAAATTACCCGCTTGGTGTTACGGATCGAGACGTTAGGTTGGCGGCCATTCGGTTCATCTCAATCTGTAACATCTAGAGCCGTTTTGGGCAGTTTGGTGTTACAGATTGAGATTTTGCTGAGGCCGAGAACGAGAGCCGCCACCCAGCTCTAATGCTTGCGGCGCTTGGTCGCGGCGAGGCCGGCGGCGGCTACGGTTGCGCCGGCGATACCCAGGGCGGCGACCGTCATCGCGGTGGCATCGCCCGTGGCAGCCAGGACGGCGTGGGACTTCTTGGCCGGCGTGGTTTTCTCAACCGTCTTGGTCACCGTGGTGGTTGCGGCAGGCTTGGTCTCCGGCTTGATCTCCGGTTTCTGCTCGAGCTTGGTATCGGGCTTCACCTCGGGCTTCACCTCGGGCTTAGCCTCGGGCTGCGGCGCCGGCATCTCCGGGTCGACCGGGACCGGCTTAGCCTCGGGCGTAAACGTCAGGTCGGTGATTAGCCATAGCGTACGGAACAAGCCGGGAACAGGCGCATGCTCGCTTGCCTTATCCACCCGATAACTGCACTCCACGCCATTGACCATCAGTTTAATGTTAGGCGTAAAGAAGAAATCCCACGCCGGCTTAAAGTACAGGCCATAGCGATAGGTCACCCCAGATTTAAAAGCGTCGATGTGGTTGGTGATTTGCCGATCCCAGAATATATCGGAGTTCACTTCACTGCCATCGCTGCCCGTCCAGAACTCACACTGAAGAATGGAGTTCGAGCCCGCCGGAGTGTCTGCCGTAAAGTCCGGTTTATCGCCCGCCCTAAAGATGGTGGTGGCGTCGTCAATCTCGATAACGTCGATAGTTTGCCAATCATCAACCGGCTGCTCGCACAGCATATTGGCCGCATTGGGCGCAAACACGCCATCGACGGTCTTATCTGTCACGTCGGTCACACCATGCGACGTAATGGCGTCGTTTGCCGGCGCGGCGGCGTTGTCGCTGGGAATGTTTTGTTCAGCGGGTGCCGCATTGTTAGACTCATCGGCGGCGTCAGCCGGAGTCGTCTGCTGAGGTTCGGCGACAGTTTGTGCCGCCGGAGCAGCGTCGGTTGCAGGCGTGGTCGCCGGAGCCGCATCCTCCGCAACTGCCGGCGTCACCAGAGCCGCGGCAACCTCGCCCGTCGCGGCGGCGGAATCCGCGCACTCGGTCGCGAGCGCCACGCTCGGCAGCAGCAGCTGGCCGATCATGAGTGCGCACGCACCGACGCTGGCAATCTTCACGCCCACGCAACGCCAAGTACCGTGAACCAGCGAGCAAGCGCGCTCGCGCTGGGTTTGATTATCAAAGTGGCTTCCGTTCATAACGGCCTCCCTAATCGAAGGATTAACGCCACTACAAAGGCGCTTGTCCCTTTGCGGTGGTCCTGTACAACCAAGATGCGCCAAATGGCCCTGTACGCCTAGGTTCGTACATGCGAGCCCAGGCTGCTACCTACGGAAATACAAAAAGCTGCCGCGAAGACACTTATGCCCACACAGCGGCTGAAAATGGCTGTGAAAGCTACTGCTAGCGGCTGCGACGCTTGGACGCGACGAAGCCGGCGCCGATGACGGACGCACCGGCGATTCCGAGGGCGGCCGCCGCCGTCGCGGCGTTGTCACCCGTGGCGGCAAGAGCGCCCGCGGACTTCTGGACCGCGGCGACCTGCGCAGCCGGCTTGGGGGCAGCGGCCGTGGAGCTCGCCTGGGTCGACGTCACGGACGGCACGTCGGTCCCGCTGCCGCCGCCCGGCTGCGGCGTGGGAGCCGGGGTGGGTTCAGGCTGCGGGGCGGGCTCGAGTTCGGCCGCATCTCCAGAGCTGATTACCACGTTACGGGCGACCTCGTCGGAAGTTCTAATGTCCTGGATGACAGACGACCCGGGAACGCCGATGACACGCCCACTTCCAACGGTGTCGCGCACGGTACCTCCGTCGGGAATCGCAATCTTTAACCCTCCCTCAAGTTTGATATAGGGGGCCCTGAAGGACCCCATATTGACGGCATAGACTGCCGCCGTCGAGCCCGACGCCACAACATTTGATTGAAAGAAGCTAATTCGAGGAGTAGCCGACGGGGAGCCAGACTGTGAAAAAATTCCATAGACATCTTTGCGATTTGCCCCTACAAGCTCATCAGCCCCGGCATCACCTTGAGCCGTGAGGTTCGAGCGATTGACGCGTATCCATGACGCCCCGTCTTGCACGCGTATCCAAACACCAGCCGAGATTTTTCCCGCGCTCCCTGTCGCGAGCGAAACATCCGCCCCGTTGGCAATCTTCAAATATGTTTCCGTCTTAATACCAAACGAATACAGAGCGACCGACATGCCCCCTGCATTACCCGCCGTCGCATTTAATTTAGCGTTGTCCACCATGATACAGCCACCATGTTTGGCGCTGTAGTCCGCCTCTTCGGCCTGTGCACCCTCGATGGCAGAATGCCTGGGAGGAACATTTTCGGCAAGGACTGCAAAGACATCGGCGTTCGACTTTGCCTCGACATGGACGTCAGCACCATTCTTTATGGCTATGTCGCCCGCTGCCGCATGGATACCAATGGATTCATATGCTCCGCCCGTGGCTGTCACGTTAACGTCAGCGCCATCAATGGTCACATCGCCACCGGCATTGCCGTCGCCTGTCGCCGTAATCACATCGGTCTGGGCCGTCGCATTCAGGGTGCCGTCGCCGGTAATGGCAAGGTTACCGTTCTTAACAGCAATGGCGCTCTGCCCGGCATCGGCCGTTACGGTGTTGATGCCCGTCACGCCGATGGTGAGGTTGCCCTTGGCGCCGATGGAGCCTCCGTCGTAGCCGTTGAGCTTCATGTCGTTAGCGCCATCCCAGGACCAGGTTCCCGCCTCGTCGCCGGCAGCGGTGCCCGCGTCGTACTGCGTGCCGCCGACGTTGACCCACTCGGCGGCGAGCGCCACGCTCGGCAGCAGCAGCTGGCCGACCAGGTAGTGTCGAGAAAGTTGGTGTAGCGCCCGATCCGAAGCGAGTCGGCCCGGCGTCCTGGAATCTGGAATACGGTTGATATCCTATGCCGCCTCGACCCTGTCCGCAAGCTCGAGGCCGGACTCGAGCATCTTCCTGGCCTCCGCCTCAAGCCGCGCCCACTCGACGGGACCGTCGATTCCCCGAGTGCGACCGTCATCGTAGAGCTCGTTCATCCTCACCTCCGAGAAGTACCTGGACTCCTGCCATATCTCGTCCTGCTCGCACATGACCGCGCCCGCGAGCCGCACCAGCGAGCCCGTGGAGGGGAACACCTGCACGACGCGCGACCTGCGCTTTATCTCCCGGTTGGTCCTCTCCTGCACGTTGTTGGTGCGCAGGCGCTTCCAGTGGGTCGGCGGGAAGTCGAGGTAGGCCAGCGCGTCGGGCTCGGCCTCCTCCAGCACCGCCGCCGCCCTGGGGCAGCACCCCTCCAGCATGTCGCACGCCGCGTGGTACATGGCCGTCACGGTGGCGGCGTCGCGCCCGCGGAACACCTGCGACACGATCCTGCCCACGCGGCGCCTGAGCTGCCAGGAGCCGGCCTCGCGCATGCAGTCGCGCATGAGGTGGACCGCGCAGCGCTGCCACGCGGCGCCCTGGAAGACCTCGCCGAGCGCCCGGACGAGCCCCGGGTGGGCGTCCGAGACGACGAGCCGCACGCCCGCCGCCCCGCGCGAGCGGATGGCCCGCAGGAAGGCGAGCCACGAGTCGTAGGACTCGGTGTCGACAACGTCGACGCCCAGGACGCGCCTCCAGCCGCCCGCATCGCAGCCGATGGCGGTGACCACGGCGGTGGAGGCGACGCGCCCCTCGCGGCGGCACTTGACGTAGGTCGCGTCGAGCCAGACGTAGGGCACCGGCGAGCCGCCGAGCGGCCTTCCGCACAGGTCCTCGATATCTGCGTCCAAGCTCGAGGCGATGGCGCTCACCTGGTCCTTCGAGAGCCTGGAGACGCCCATCTTCTCGGCCACCCTCCGCACCTTGCGGGTGCTCGTGCCCGTGGCGTACATCTCGGCCACGGCGGCCACGAGGGCGCGGTCGACGCGCTGGTAGCGCTCGAGCACGTCCTCAGGGAAGAAGCTGCCGGAGCGCAGCTTGGGGATGCGCAGCGTCAGCGTGCCGACGCAGGTGGCGAGCGACCTCTCGCGGTAGCCGTTTCGGCTGTTCGCCCCGCCGCCGCACAGCTGGTCGGCCTCGGCGTCCATCACGGCGTTCACGACCTGCTCGGCTAGTCTGCGGAGCAGCTCCTGCATGTCGATGGCGCCGTCGTCGAAACGGGGCATGGCGAGCATGTCCGGCGTCGGGTCTGATAAGATTCCCATAGCGGTCTTCGTCCTTTCCTAGAACCTGTTGTTGTGGTGATTTCAGATTCTAGGACGAAGGCCGTTCTTCGTTAAACGGGCGCTAGGGCGTCACCCTTACTCCAACATTTTCGACGCGATCGCCGACCATGAGCACACAGGCCCCCGCGCAAGCAAGTTTTGCCCCCACGCGGCGCCACGTTCCGTGAGAGAGCGAGCACGCGCGGTCGTGGTCGATTGGGTTGTCATGGATTTGCTTTCGCATGTGAGCCTCCTTGTCGTAAGGGGTGCTTCTGTAACACCATGTTACGGGAAGATAGCCGGATCCCGGGGCACAAATTCTCAAGTGGCGCATCTGCCAGCGCAAAAGGCGACAAGCGCGCAATCGCCGAGGGGGGGGTCTTCGCTTTCCAAAGGCCCGCACATACCATCCTGGTCTACAACCGAGGAAACGGTTATTCCGTCCACCCAAAGGACCGTTCTTGAACCTGAGTAAGACTAAAATCAACGCGCTTCTGGCACTCGCACTGTTTACCTTCGCCTTCCTTGCTGCCGAGTTTCGCTTCGATATCAATATCGGGCTACTCGCCGGCGCCGAGCGCGTTGTGCTCGCACAGGGCTTTATTCTGGGTGCGAGCGTGCTCGGCTTTATCGGATACGCGCCGCTGCTCGGGCTCGCACAGCGCAAAGGCCACTCACTGGCAGCCGTCAACGCCGCCGCCGTCCCTATCGTCATCCCGGGATTGGCCCAGATCCAGTTCCCCACGGGTCCGCTTACCCTCGAGATTCTGGGCCGCATCGCATTCTTTGGGCTCGGACTGTTAGGCGCCGCAACGCACCACGCCTTTTCGTTGGCATTCCAAGATGGCCCCAAACTCGCCACTGGAGCGGGAGCAACCTATGCCGCCGGCGTCGTCTTTGATCTCGCCGAGCGCCGCTACATGGGACTTGTCATGCTCGGCATCGCCGTGCTCTCGACCATTTCCATCCTGGCCGTGGAGGCCGGCGCCGATCCCAACCTGGGCCTTGTCGTCTTTTACCTGAGCTCGGGCTTTTTTGTCACGTTCTTTACCGCCACCTTTACACAGCTGGCACCGCGTATGCACGCGCCCGCTCTTTGGGCCGGCATGGGACGCGCCGCCAACAATGCATGCGCATTCACTACATCGGGCATCTCGCTTGCCCTTGTGACCTCGGGCAACGTTGCCCTCATTATGATTGGTGCGCTCGTTTTGCTCGTCGCCGCCTGCGCGGCATTCGTGGCAGCCGGCCTGTTCCGCCTACCCCAAACCGAGCAGGAGCGCAAACATCAACAGCTTGCCGAGGAGGCACTCGCCGCCCCCACCATCGAGGAGCAGCGCCAGGCCTTCATCACCGATCACGCTCTCACCCCGCGCGAAGTCGACGTGCTCGTGGCCGTAACCCAGGACGAACGCCCGCTCAAGCAGATCGCCGAGGAGCTCGGCATCTCGATGCGCATGGTACAGCGCCACCTGAGCTCTATCTACCAAAAGACCGACATACAGACGCGCGCCGGTCTCACCAAGGCCCTCCCCTCCGCCTAAAACAAAAACCACCACAAAGGTGCCTGTCCCCTTTGTGGTGGTTTTGATCGGTTAGCCTTCGAGCTGGGCCACTTTGTAGCGGTAGGCAGCGGCGATAACGTCCTTGCAGCCCTCGCGGCCCAGCTTGGCGCGGTTGACGACGATATCCTTGCCGCTCGTCATCTTCCACTTTCCGGCGCTATAGCGCTTATAGAACGCCTCGCGCGCCTTCTGCTGCTGCTTGACCAGCTTGGCGCCTTTCTTTTTATTAAGGCCACGCTTCTTGCGCACGATCTCGACGCGGTCCTCAAAGGGTGCGGTCACCAGCACGGCAATGTGATTGGGGTTGTTGCGCAGCAGGTAATCGGACAGACGGCCTTCGATAATGCAGCTCTCGGTCTCGCCCAGATCCAAAATCACCTGGCTCATCTTTTGGAACAACTTGTCCGAGTACGAACGCGCATCGTAGCGGTCGGGCAGAAACGCCATGTTCTCCACGGCCAGACGCTCGTCGTAGGCGGCCATCTTGTCGAGCGACTCGCCCGCGCGCAGCGACGCACGCACCAGCAGCTCGTTATCGTACAGCGGAATCCCCAGCTCATCGGCAAGGATGCGGCCAATCTCGTGGCCCTCGGCACCAAAGTCGCGCGCGATAGTAATGACCACAGGACTCTTCTTGTTCTCCAGATCGCTCATCGCGATTCCTTTCTAACAAATGAGAAATAGGCGATTCCTGATTCTCATTTTGTCACTTACGACCGTCCTGGTTTCCCAAGTGCGGCAGATTGCCCCGAAAGAGGAGCGCCGCGTACTAAATGTACGCAAGCGACGATTGAGGGGCAAGATGCCGTGCTTGGGGAAGCAGGACTACGCTGCCACAATACGGCGTTGATATGCGCGAACCAGCAGCGAGATGCCAAAGTTGAGCACAAAGTACATCGCAAACACCAGGCCGTAGAGCATAAGCACCTGCGACAGGTCGATTGCGTGAGCCATCACGACGTTTGCCGTGTACATGAGCTCGGCCACGTTAATGCCCGAAAGATACGAGCTGTCCTTAATGACGGTCGTGCACTGGCTAAACAGCGCCGGAATGATCGTCTTAAACGTCTGCGGCAGAATGATGTAGCGCATGGTGGCAAAGAAGCCAAAACCCTGGCTCTGCGCTGCCTCAAACTGGCCGCGCGGAATCGAGTTGAGGCCGCCGCGCACAATCTCGGCCATAACAGCGCTGGTAAACAGCGTAAAGGCGATGGTCGAAATCACAATGTCCAAACCCTGCACCGTAAAGTAGATAAACAGGATCCACAGCAGGTTCGGCGTGCAACGAAACAGCTCGATATAGGCGCTCACCAAAATACGGAACGGGCGGGGCGCATAGCTCTTAACGAGCGCCAGCACCGTGCCAAAGATGAGCGAGAAAAAGATCGACAGCGCCGAGATCTCGATCGTCTTAACAAAGCCGCCCCAAATGTAGAGCAGGTTGGTCGCGTTGAAGATTTCCATGCGCTAGGCCTCCTCTACGTTGTCGAGCCCCAGCTCGGCCAGGCTCACGCCGCGCGGACGCTCTTTGGAGCGGCGCTCGAGCCACTGCACCAGCATGGCGAGCGGAAAGCAGATGATGAAGTACATAAGGCAGCAGACGATGTATCCCTGCAGGTAACCGTACAGACTCACAAAGTTGTCGGAACGGTACATAAGGTCGCCGCCGGCCACAAGCGCCAGCACCGACGTATTCTTGACCAGGTTGAGCGCCTGGTTGCACAGCGGCGGCAGAATGATTTTGAATGTCTGGGGCAGCACGATGTACCAGTACGCCTGCGCACGGGTGAAGCCCTGGCTCTGGGCCGCCTCCATCTGACCGCGCGGAACCGCCTCGATACCAGTGCGGATGACCTCCGAAATGTAGGCCGCGTGATACAGACCCACGCCCAAGAAGCCCAGCACGAACGGCGCGATGCGCACCGGCTGGTCGGCACCGGTTATGGCCTGCAAAAACTGCGGACCGGCCATGTACATAAAGAGCACCTGTACGGGCAACGGGGTGTTCTGGTAAAACTCCACGTACACGCGGCTCATGGCGCGCAGCACGCGCGAGCGAGTGGTAGAGAACACGCCCAACAGCGTGCCCAGCACCAGCGACAGCAGCAGACCGGCAACGACCACCTGCAGCGTCACGCCAAAGCCCTCCCAGAAGGGCCCCATGTTTTGAAATGTCGTCGACCAGCGGTCGGCGTCAAACAATCCTTCGAGCATTTGATTCCTTCCTTGGACGATGCGCCTATACAAGACCCCAGGTCTTGACCTCTTGGTCGAGCCAGCCGTCGGCCAGGCGATCGCAAATCACCTGATCGACCACGGCCGAAAGGTCGCAGCCCTTCTTGGTCGCCACGCCGTAGCCCTGCTCGCCAAACTTGACCTCGGGCTGCAGCAGCTCAACGGTCTCGTTCATGTAACCGGCCAGCGTGGAGCGGTCCATGGCAAAGACATCGATATTGCCGGCGTCGAGCGAACTCTTGATGATGGGATAGCCGCTAAAGGCCCTAAACTCGGGCTTGCAGCTAAAGCCGTTGTCCTTGATCATCTGCTCGATCAGGCCCTGCGTGGTGGCACCCTGGCTCACGCCAATGACCTTGCCGTCCAGGTCCTCAATCGAGGTAAAGCCCGAACGCTTCTTGACCATGAGTCCCACGTAGTCGGTGCGGTACGGCGTCGAGAAATCCCAGCTCTTCTTGCGCTCGTCGGTGATGGTGTAGGTCGCCGCGACCACGTCGAGTTGGCCGTTATCGATCAGCGGGCCGCGCGTCTTGGGCGTTACGTCGGTAAACTCGACAAGCTCCTGGGCGCGGGCCTCCTTGTAGCTCACACCAAAGACGGCAGCGGCGATCTGGTAGCACAAATCGACTTCCATGCCCTCAAAGCGGCCCTTGGCGGTGTCGTAATAGCCATAGCCGGGAACATCCTTCTTAACGCCGGCATTCAGATGGCCACGCGACTTGATGGCCGCAAGCTTGGACCCCTTGTCGGAGCCCTCGCCGCTGGTGGAGTTGCCGCAACCGGTAAGCGCGGTCCCCGTCAGCGCAAGCATGCCGGCGCCCGCCAGCTGCAAAAAGTGGCGGCGCGACACGGACGCCCTCGTCATATCCGTCATGTCCATCACCGCGCCTAGTGCAGAATCTTGGACAGGAACTCGCGGCAGCGCGGGTTCTCGGGGTTATCGAAGAAGTGCTCGGGCGTGCCCTCCTCCAGAATGCGGCCGTCCTCCATAAAGATGACGCGGTCGGCCACCTGACGCGCAAAGCCCATCTCGTGCGTCACGCAGATCATGGTGATGTCCTCCTGCGCGAGCTCAATCATAACGTCCAGAACCTCCTGGACCATCTCGGGGTCGAGCGCTGAGGTCGGCTCATCAAACAGGATGATGGGCTGCTTGGTGCACAGGGCGCGGGCGATGGCGATGCGTTGCTGCTGACCGCCCGAGAGGTTCTGCGGATACTCGCCGGCCTTATGAGCCATGCCGACGCGCTTGAGCGCGGCAATGGCGATCTCGGTCGCCTCCTCCCTGCTCTTCTTTTGCAGCTTGATGGGCGCGAGCGTCAGGTTGCCCAGCACCGTCATGTTGGGATACAGGTTGAACTGCTGAAACACCATGGAACTATACTTGCGAGCCATCTCCAGGTGATTCTTTTTGGTGAGCGGCGTACCGTCGATGACGACCTCGCCCGACGTGGGTTCCTCCAGATAATCGACGCAACGGATGAGCGTCGACTTACCCGAGCCGGAAGGCCCGATCATTACGAGCTTCTCGCCGCGCTTGACGGTGAGATTGATATCTTTGAGCACATGCAGGTCGCCAAAGTACTTGTTGAGATGCTTGATCTCGATCATGTCTGCCATGGATGTCCCTTCCCTGCGTTTACACGAGTTGAACTATTGTACGGAAAGAACCACGTTTCCGCAGCCCACACTACATTCCCGTAAAGAACCCGCAACCTTTAACCCACTCATTGGGGACAGGCTTAAATGAGTACCCGCTCATTGGGCACTCATTTAAGCCTGTCCCCAATGAGCACCGCCCAGCAAAAAGGGGCGCGACCGCAATGGCCACGCCCCCTCAGCATCGGCTATGTGTCGGCCGGCACTTACGCCAATTTTGCTCCGACGATCTTTGCCGCGGCAGGCTTATCGAAGTTGCCGCCGGTGGCCTTGCCGAGTGCACCCATGACCTGGCCCATCTGCTTCTTGGACGTGGCGCCCAGCTCGGCGATGACCTGCTCGATCAGAGCCTCGAGCTCCTCGCCCGAAACCTGTGCGGGCAGCAGGCTCTCCAGGATCTTGACCTGCTCGGTCAGGTTGTCGGTACGGTCCTGGTCGGTACCGGCCTTGATGGACATCTCCAGCGTCTCGCTCGTCTGCTTAATCAGACGCTTGATCATGCTGTTGACGTCTTCCTCGGTCACGTCGCGGCGCTCATTAACCTCGATATTCTTCACCTCGGCCTTGACCTGGCGAATGATAGACAGGCGAACCTTGTCCTTGGCCTTCATGGCGGCGATCATTTCCTGCTGCAGCTCTTCGTTGGTCATCTGCAAATCCTCCTCAATAGTGTGGGCGGCACTCACGCGGGCACCGCCCCATGATTACTTAGTCGTCGACGAATCGTCGGTCGAACTCTTGGTGACGCCCTTCAGGCTGACGTTGTACGGCACGTCCTTGGGCATGGGGTTGACGGTAATGTCGGCGTCCTTCTTGTACTGCTCCAGCCACTCGCTGTATGCAGTACTGGCCGCCTGCGTCTTCACCACGTTGGAGACATACTTCTTAATGTCCTTGGGCACCTGCTTGATGTCATCGACCTGGTTATCGACATGGAAGTAGTCGGTGCACTTGATGACGTGGTAACCGTACGTCGACTCGATCACGTCGCTCACATCGCCCTTGTTGAGCCCCTCGAGCGCCGTCTGGTAGCTGTCGACGAAGGTGGTGAGCTTATCCCAACCCACATCGCCCTTCTTCTCCTTGGAGCCGGTATCGTCGGAGTACTGCTCCACGGCGTCCTCAAAGCTCAGCTCGCCGGAGTTAATCTTGTCCAGGCACTCCTGTGCTTTGGCCTTGGCGGCGGCCTTGTCCTCGTCGGATACGTCGGAATCAACCTTGATCAGGATATTCGACGAGCGGCGGGCATCGTTGTAGTTAGACAGGTTCTCGTTGATGTAATCGACGATCTCGCTGTCCTTGGGCTTGCTGGTGGGCGCCACGGCATCCTTAAGCTTTTGCTGTGCCAGGCTCTCCTTGAGCGAGTCCTTGTAGGTGTCCTCGGTATAGCCGTAGGTCTTAAGGGTCTTCTTAAAGGCCTTGGCACCGCCCGCGCTCTTGCACGCGTCCTTCCATGCCTTCTCGACCTCCTCGTCCGACACCGTCACGCCGTTTTCCTTCTGCGCCTGCTGAAGCAGAATCTGCTGCGTGTAGGAATCGATGAGCTGTTTGCGGTACTTCTTGGGCGTCAGGTCGTTGTCGACCAGATACTGCGCCCAGTCCTTGTCCTTGGTGTAACCGTAGGACGTGCGCATGCTCATGATCTGCTTGGTTACGGTGTCCTCGGTGAGGTTGGTGCCGTTGATGGTGGCGGCGACACCGCCGGTAAGCTTGTAGCTCGAGGTATCCTCTGCCTGCGACATGAGACCGGAGCATGCCATGGCCGAGACGGAAAGCAGCATTGCCAGCACGCCGATAACCACCAGGACGATCTTGACGGTCTTAGACACGTACGTCTTGCGCTGCTTCTTACGAGAGCTGGAGGCAGTGCGAGCCTGCTGCTCGGGCGTCGGCACGGCCTCGGAGTTCTTTTTCTTGTTTGCCATAGTTGGCCTTTCGCATCACGAATCGAACAAACGCCATTGTGTCACAACGCGGACCCCGCGACACACCTGGTGCATGGGGGACAGGTTAATCTGCACCATTTTGGTGCAAAGGGGGCTGTTCTGGCTGTCGGCAGTTAGGGACATTCCTTTTCTGCCGGCAGTTAGGAACAGTCCCCAAGTGCCAGCCCTAAAAGTGGCGACGGATGGCGTCGACCATGCCCTGGCATGTGGTCTGGCCGAGCACATCGGCTGCGGCGTCGGCATCCATAAAGATATTCATAAGCGATTGCAGGGCCTCGACCTGGCCGCCCGGCTCGGCGATGCCCAGATTGATGATGATCTGCGCCGGCACGGGGGCACCCATGCCCGCCATTGCGCTGAACACCACGGGCGCCGCGGGCTTCACCACCGCGATATAGGGCTTAGCCACGAACCCCGGATCGGTGTGCGGGATGGCGATGTTGGCCGCCGGCATGGCAAGACCCGTGGGATAGGCATCCTCGCGCGTGCGGACGGCATCGAGCCAACCGGGCGCAATGTAGCCGCGAGGCGCAAGCTCGTCCTCGAGCCGCGCAAACACCTCATCCGGCGTCGCGCACTCCCAATCAAAAAACACCAGCTCGGGCGAGAATAGCATCTCGGCGTTATCCGCCATACCGTCCTCCAAAGTTGCATGAGGTTCACAATGCCCCATATGATAACGAAACGAGGCAGGCAAGGTTAGTCGAGGATTCCAATCCTACCGAGTGCGCGGGCAGGCGTCAGGCAAACTTCGGGCATCGCCCCCAGCATGCGCCGGTCGCTCGTAACCACGTAGTCAACATCTGCCGTCTCGCCCGAAGCGATGATGAGGTTGTCTTCAAGATCCGGCATGCGCTTGCCAAGCATGCGTGCCATCTCGCACTCTGCCAGCGAAAGCGGGGAGGCGGTTGCCACCTGCATCATGTGCTCAATGCAGGCCCACGACGCCGAGGCAAACGACACGTTAATCCCATTCACATTCCGCCGGGCTAGACGTCGAGGCAAAATATAGAACACGTCCTTTGCCGTCGTTGGCGCATACAGAAGGTCAATCGTTCCCGCCTCGGCCAGTTCAACCAATCTCTTCGCTTCGTCGAACGCCCCCTCTTGCAGGTAATAATCGAGCCAAACGTTCGTATCTACCAAGAGATGCTTTGCCTCAATCATCGGCAATTCGCCTCAATGTCGCCAATCATCGCGTCATACATATCATCTCGTACGGCATCCCAGTCTTCCGCAGATGATCCAGCTGGCGCAAAATCCGATGCACTTAGCCCCAACGAAGAAAAAGCTAGGCCGCACCCCTGCTCGGCCAGACTCTCCGCACGGGGCGCCTCGCGCTTACCCGCCACCATAAATCCCGGCAACGTTTGATGTTCGACGAGATAGGCCCAAAGTGCACGAATGGCATCGCTCGGCCCCAATCCATTGCGAGTTAGGACTGCATCGCCACCAGCTTTGAGCATAGGATCGATTCGCGTATTGAGCTGCACCGTTGCTGTACCCATAGCGGCTCCTCTCTACTTGCTAGCAGTATAGCAAACATGAAAGACCACGCAAAAGGGCCCCGCCCACACACAAACGAGGCCCTATCGGATTTCTTGGGATGGAAGTGACACCCGTCACGTTATCCAGAGTCCAAAATCGAAGAGGTAATAAAGGCTGATTGGGGCACATGTGATTCATATGCCCCAATCAGCCTTTTTTATAGTTTACGTTGCGAGGAAAACCAAGCGAATCCTTTTACGCACGATGGCGCGCCGCGTCAATTGCGACCTTGCCGCTCTCCAGCACGTGGACGCGGCCGTCGGCGAGCATCTGCACGACCTCGGGGTACAGCACGTGCTCAATCGCGTGGATGTGCTCCTCGAGCGTGTCGACATCCCAGCCCTCCTCAACAGCCAGCGCGCGCTGGGCGATGATGGGGCCGTTGTCGTAGATCCCGTTGGCAAAATGCACGGTCACGCCAGTCACCTTGACACCGCGCGCAAAGGCATCGTCGATCGCATGCGCACCGGTAAAGCTCGGCAGCAGCGCCGGATGCAAGTTGACCACGCGGTTGGGAAACGCCGCCAGCAGAGGCGTGTGCACCATGCGCATGTAGCCGGCCATGACCACATACTCGCAGCCGCGCTCGAGAAGCTCGTGCGCGATGATCTCGTCGGCGGCAATAGGGTCGGCATAGACATCCTTGGACAGCGTGAGCGTCTGGATGCCCGCGCGCTCAGCGCGCTGCAAACCCTTAGCCGAAGGACGGCTCGACACCACAAGCTCAATCGAAGCGTTGAGCTTGCCGGCGGCGATCAGATCGATCAGCGCCTGCAGGTTGGTACCCGAACCGCTGATGAGCACACCGATCTTGAGCGGCTCGGCCGTATCGGTGCCGGTCGGACGGGTATAGGGCACAAAATCCAGGCCCTCGGCGGCAGTCATCTGCTCGTTAGCGCTCATCGGAGTACACGACCTTACCGGAACCCTCGACGCACTCGCCCACGCGGAACGGCTTCTCGCCCAGCGCGACCAGAGCCTCGGTCACCGCGGCCTCGTCCTCGGGGGCGACGATCAGGCACAGGCCAACGCCCATGTTGAAGGTCTTGCATGCCTCATTGGGCGCGAGCTCGGCCTGGCGCGACACATAGGTGATGACGGGCGGAACGTCCCAACCCATCTCGGCACCGTTGCGGGTGACCACGGCGTCGACGTCGTCGGCGAGCGCGCGGTTGAGGTTCTCGGTAATACCGCCGCCGGTGATGTGGGCAATGGCATGAACGTTGGCGCCACCGCGGAGCAGCTCCAGAATCGGCTTGACGTAAATGCGCGTAGGAGCCAACAGGGCGTCTGCCAGCGATGCACCGCCGAGCTCCTCGAGCGGACGGCTCAGCTCCTCGGCCTTAGCGGCGGCCTCGGGCGTGCCCGGCTTAATGCCGTCGACGCCAATGACCTTGCGCACGAGCGAGTAGCCGTTGGAGTGCACGCCAGTGGAAGGCAGGCCCAGGATCACGTCGCCGGGGCGAACGTTCGCGGGGTCGAGCATCTTGGGGCGATCGACAACACCCACGGTAAAGCCGGCGAGGTCGTAATCGGCGGGGGCCATGACGCCCGGGTGCTCGGCCATCTCGCCGCCCACGAGCGCGCAGCCCGCGAGCTTGCAGCCGTCGGCCACGCCCTTGATGATCTTTGCCATGTGCTCGGCCTCAATGTGACCGATGGCAACGTAATCCAGGAAGAACAGCGGCTCGGCGCCCGAAGCCAAAATGTCATTGACGCACATGGCGACCAGGTCCTGACCCACCGTCTCGTGACGGTCCATGATCTGGGCGAGCACGAGCTTGGTGCCCACGCCGTCGGTACCGCTGATCAGGATCGGGTCTTCCATATCCTTAAGCGCGGCGGCCGAGAACAAGCCACCAAAGCCGCCGATGCCGCCGATGACCTCGGGGCGGTTGGTGTCCTTGACCATCTGCTTAATAGCGTCGACGGCGCGGCCGCCCTCGGCGGTATCGACGCCGGCGTCCTCGTACGTCACATGCTTGCTGTCGCTCATCTGAGCCTTCCTCTCCCACTACCGTGGCGCCGCGCGGACGCCAAACGGTGCTCATAGTTGCGTTCATTTCGGCGCGCGCCATAACAGCACGCGCCGTCATATCAACAAAACAGCAGGTAAAACCTACCAAAATAAACCTGTCCCTACATGGCAGGCTTTAGGCCTCGCCGTGCTCCTCTTCCCAGCTGCGGTCGTCGTATTTCTCGACCACGGCGTCGTCGTCAAAGTGCAGCGGCTTGTCCAGGTTGCGGGGCTTAAAGCCCTCCATGAACTTGTCGCGGCCAAAGCTCTCGGGAATCGCCACGGGGTAGCGTCCGGTAAAGCACGCATCGCAGTAACCGCCCTTGGGCATGACCTTAAGCAGGCCCTCGACCGAAAGGAAAGCCAGCGAATCGGCGCCAATGTACTCGCAAATCTCGTCGACCGTCTTGTTGGCGCTGATAAGCTGCGACTGCACGTCGGTATCGATACCGTAGAAGCACGGCCAGATGACCTCGGGCGAGTTGATGCGGATGTGAATCTCCTTGGCGCCGGCGTTGCGCAGCATCTTGACGAGCTGCACCATGGTGGTGCCGCGGACGATGGAGTCGTCAATGACGACCAGGCGCTTGCCCTCGATGTTGTCGCGCAGCGGGTTGAGCTTCATACGCACGCCCATGGCACGCAGCTCCTGCGTAGGCTCGATAAACGTACGGCCCACATAGCGGTTCTTGATAAGGCCCTCGCCAAAGGGAATACCGCTCTCGTGCGAATACCCCTCCGCGGGCGGCAGACCGGAGTCGGGCACGCCGATAACCAGGTCGGCCTCGACGGGCTCCTCATGTGCCAGCTGACGACCCATGTCATAACGGCAGGCGTAGACGCTCTTGCCGTTCATGATGGAGTCGGGGCGAGCGAAGTAGACCTGCTCAAAGATGCAGTTAGCAGGCTCTTCGGCGGCAGGCACGCCCTGCTCGGACACAAGGCCCTCGGCGCTGATGCGCAAAATCTCACCGGGACGGACGTCGCGGACGTACTCGGCGCCCACGATATCGAGTGCACAGGTCTCAGAAGCGACGACCCAGCCGCCGGCGCGGGTGACATGGGTGGCAGCGTCGACCGTCGCGGCGTCGTCTTGCGACGGCAGTTGCGAAACGGAAGCGGCATCGGCCTGGTCCAGGCCCTCGTCCACGAGCTTGCCCAGCACCAGCGGGCGAATGCCATGCGGATCGCGGAATGCGTAGAGCGCCTGCTCGTTGATGAGCGTCATGGCGTAGCCGCCGCGCACGAGCTCCATGGTCTTACGAATGCCCTCGCGCAGGTGGCCCGTACGCTGGGTAAAGTAGCCGATAAGCTTAGTCGCGACCTCGGAATCCGAATTGGAGAGGAACGGCACGCCCAGCTCGATCAGCTGACGGCGCAACTCGTCGGTGTTGACCAGAGTGCCGTTGTGAGCAAGCGCGATAATGACGCTGTTGATGGTGGAAAGATGCGGCTGCGAGGCTTCCCAGCTCTTGGCGCCGGCGGTGCCATAGCGCACGTGGCCCACGGCCAGCTGGCCGGAGAGCGTCGACAGGTCGGCGTTGGAGAACACGCGATCGAGCAGTCCCAGGTCTTTGCGAACCATAACCGTGCCGCCGTCGCCCACGGCGATTCCAGCCGATTCCTGGCCGCGATGCTGCAGCGCGCGCAGACCAAAGTACGTCAGTCGAGCCACATCGCGATCGGGTGCCCACACACCAAAAATGCCGCATTCCTCATGCAGCTGGTCGGAGTCCGGATCATACGTCGACATGGTCTTCACCTGTCCCGCGGCGCGCTCGGCCGCGTGGATGGTTTCTTGAGACATGGCATCCCCTCAGAGCCTCGTTATTTGGCGTTACCTGCCCTATTATACGCACGGCAAGACAAGCACTCCCGCGCATGAACAGCGCTTTTTAAAAGCCCACCGAGCTTATAATCCGTTTTGCAGCCAAACATTTTATTGGGCAACCGCCTCGGGGCCGACGATCCCGCATACTTCCGTTGCGACGCGTCTCGCCCGCCGTTGGGGCTTGCATTGTTGCAATTGGGACGTTCGTCCTGTCTTTTGGCAGGTCGGCGGCGTATCCTTGTACCTACAGCAAAACGAGAAAGGTTATGTATGGATCGAAACGAACTCGACCCCAGCGTCCCCAGCGCCACGGAGGTCAAGAAGATCCCCCTCATCATTAAGGTGTACGCTGTCCTGTGCATCCTGTCCGGCGTGGGCACGCTCCCTTCGGTCGGCGCCTTTATGTGGCAGGTCATCACCGCGCTCATCAACGGCAACGCCGCCGCCAAGCTCGGCGACAACACGCTCGTCGCGGTCGGCCTTATCGTCGCCGGCATCATGCTCTCTGCGGCAAGCGCCGTCATCCTGATCATCTTTGGCCTGGACCTTATCAAAAACCAGCGCCGCAACGCCGCTCGCCTGTCCTACATCCTTATTGCATTCACCGTCGTCGAGCTTTTGGTCGACGTGATGCTCCAGGGTATCGGGCCCTTCTTGCTGCGCCCTGCCATCCAGCTCGGCATCCTCGTCGCGCTTTCGGCCACCGTCGATCCCACGCTGCGCCAGGAGCGCGAGCTGCAGCGCCGCCTGCAGGAAATGCTCGATCGCGACGCCGCCGCCGAGGGCATGCTCGGGCGCGATGAAACCGGCGAAGGCTACATCAAGCTCAACTACTTCAACCTGTTCTGGGTATTCTTTGTCTGCTGCATACTCGGCCTGATCGCCGAGGACATCTGGCACATGACGGTCGACGACCCGGGCGTCTACCAGAACCGCGCCGGCATGCTGTTTGGCCCCTTCAGCCCCATCTACGGATTTGGCGCCGTGCTCATGACCATGGTGCTCAACCGCTTCTATAAAAAGAACCCCATCATTATCTTTTTGGTGAGTGCGCTGCTCGGTGCAAGCTTTGAGGTGTTCGTGGGCTGGTTTATGCAGACCTCGTTTGGCGTGGTCTCGTGGAGCTACTCGCATATGAAGCTCTTTGGCATGCCCGATCCGCTCGCCGTCCTTACCGGCGGACGTACCTGCACGGGCTTCGCCTGCCTGTGGGGCCTGGGTGGCCTCATCTGGATCAAGCTGCTGCTGCCGAGGCTGCTCAAGCTCATCAACATGATTCCGTGGAAGAGCCGCTACTCGGCTACCGTCATCTTCACCATCATTATGCTGGTCGATGGCGTTATGACGCTGCAGTCGCTCGATTATTGGTATCAGCGCGTCAACGGCACGGAACCGGATATTCCCGTTGCGCAGTTCTACGGCAAGTACTTCGATAATGACTTTATGGAGAATCGCTTCCAGAGCATGACCATGAGCCCCAAGGATGCGACGCGCGTGTAGCGCCAACCGCGCCCAAAACGCAAAATGCCCGCCGGTATCACACGTACCGGTGGGCATTTTTATAAACGATACTTCTATCGACGCAAGCCTCTACGCCTCGCGCTCGACCTCACTCACGCATTCATTCTTGATGGTGCCAACGAGCGCCTGCAGCGCATCGACCACGTGCGGGCGAATGTCCCCGCCGATGAGCACGAGCATGATGTCGTCACCTACGGCAAGCTCACCGCTTGCCAGCCACACGCGTACATAGCCGATACCCGGCATCGCGCGCGTGGCCTCGATAGCAGCCTGCACCTTGCTGGCGTCGTAGCCAAACACCATGCCGCCCACCTTGTGGCCCGGCGCCACGCCATCGGTCTCGACACCGCGCGCCTCGGCCTTGGGCGTCGAGCGCACCACACCGTTATGTGTCAGATACATACCGCACGCAGGTGCCGACGAATCGGCCTTGGCCTCACGCAGCCAAGCATCAACCGAAGGCATCAATTTGCCATTTTCAAGCATCGTTTCTCCCTCTACTGTCAGCGAGTAGCCAATTTGGGACGGGTTTTAGCTACCCCTGGATAATCTATTCCTCGACCGGCGTGAGCACCATGACGGCACGCGTGTTGCTCAGCGATAGCGAACGACAGGTCACAAGCGTTACGACCTTGGTTGCCGAGGCGGCGCGGTCGCTCGCATCGCTCGCCACGGCAGAGGCACCGTCGAGCATCTCGGACAGATAGTTCTTGAGCCCGTCATCGCCCTCAAAATTGGGCGTGCGCGCCTTGGCATACGTGTCCTCAACGACCTTGGTCGCCAGTGGTCGCAGCTTATACGTAGCATCCCGTGTGATGTAGTACACATATTCAATGCTATCGAACGTTGCCTGGTCAGTCGTATCCGAAATCACGTTGAACATCGACCCATCGTTCATATGGTGTCCGTAGATCGTGGTCTGCTGGTCAACCATTCCCGGCGCGGTGTCATCACTATCCAAGAAAATGGCACCGGACGCGTTAGCCGTACCGTCAAACAGCGTGTTGAGGTATTTGGAGTTGTTGTTGGTCTGCACCACGGGATAGTTGATGTTGGTTCCCGGCGCGTAAATCCAACCCACAATCTCGGGGTTCGTCTGAGCAAGTGCATCAAAATCGATAATCGGCACGCCGCTGGCGTCCTGATCGCTTATATATTGCTTCTCGATTTTCTGATACGAATCGCTCGCCTGCTTATAGCCAATCTGAGCATTAATAAAGATAGCGGCGGCGGCGACAATCAGACCGATGCCCACGATGATGAGCAGAATGGGAATAATGGAGCGGCGCTTTTTGCGCGGCGGCTCGGTGTAATCCGACGGCGCGGCATGCGATGAAGACCGGGGCGGTTTTTTAGCGGTGCTATAAGACGAAGGACGATATGCGGCCGGCGCGTCCTGTCGACGATGCGTCGCCGGTGTCACGGGACGCGGCGCGCGCGGCTGCTGAGGAGAGGATGTCCGACCCTGCTGTGCCGCACGGGCAGCACCCGGCTTCGACGGATCGGGAATCTGAGAAGCCTTGAATCGTTTTCCCTGATAGTCGGACATGGCTCTCCTTATACTGCGGTGAAACGGCGGAACGCCTAGGCGTCGGCCATCTCCTGCTTCATCTTCTCGATAACCTTGCGGTACTCGGGGTCGCATGCACCCAGAATCTGCATGGCATAGATGGCAGCATTCTTGGCACCGTTGATGGCAACGCAGGCCACGGGCACGCCCGAAGGCATCTGCACCATCGACAGCAGCGAATCCATACCGCCCAGGTCACTCGTCTTCATAGGCACGCCGATAACCGGCAGCGGCGTAAAGGCAGCCACGACACCGCCCAGGTGAGCAGCCTTGCCGGCGGCGGCGATAATCACTTTGATACCGCGATCGGCAGCAGTCGAAGCCCACTCGTGGACCTTCGCCGGCGTGCGGTGTGCGCTCGCGATCACGAGCTCATAGGGCACACCCAGCGCCTCGAGCTCGGCGGTGCAACCTTCCATAACGCCCAGATCGGACTTGGAGCCCATGATGATCCCGACAACCGGCTTTTGATCTGCCATAAACAAAGACCTCCTGTTGAGAACGGCGACGCGGCGGATCCGCGACCCTTAACTACTGAGAGTAGTATAGCTGCTCCCGTCCCTGCGGTCTTTGTGGCGCTTCGCGGGCGGGCCAGGCTTTATCTTCACTCCGGTTGCTTCGCAAAGTCGTTCAGATAAAGCCTGGCCCGCCCGCGAAGCGCCCTGCGACCTACCGGGAATTGCCATGACGTACGTTGGCTGATGAATTGGAAGGAAAGGTCAACGGAGACTGAAGGCAATTGGTTCAGCGAAAAACCCTGACGAATCTAATTCGTCAGGGCCCCACCAACGCTCACTCGTCGTTCATCGTTAAAGCTAGATATTCTCTTCCGCCCATTTCTCGAAATCGAGTTCTCGTCTCTGAGCAGTTCGGTAGACTTCCATGTCTTCGCGAGCGCCTACCACTACGATGGCCATCTTTTCTTTAATTCTGATGAGGCGGTACACGATTCGAATGCCACTTCCCCTGAGCTTGATTTTCATAAAGCCAGTCAAATCCGTACCTGCCTTGTTTCCAAGAGGCTTGCCGAATCCACCTTCGTTCTGCGGCAATGGGTTCGTTCTGATTTTTTCTATAGCCTTAAGGACGATCTTTCGTTGGGAGCCGTCCAGACGCTTAATATCCTTGAGAGCATCCGGGTAGAAAGCGACTTCGTACCCACTCATTCAAACTCGACCTCATCCATCTGATCGAGTTCGTCCTGGCTCACACCCAGCTCTTCCATAACATCAGACAGGGAAACAAGCGCATCGTCACTTGCCACAGCCACTCTCTTAAGTGCCAACGTTAACAAGGCGAGGTCCTCCTCCGCTTGCTTCGCTTCCCTATATTCATCGGGTGTCACAATCACAAACGCTGGCTTGTTGTGTTTGAGAACCACAACTGGATTGTCGTCCCCAACCTTCGAAAATGCAGCCGAGCCCTTACCGTGGCTGAAATCGCTAATTGGAACAAGGTTGTCGAGCATCTGCAAAGCAGGCATACATACCTCCTAAAAATGAATTCTTTTTCGAATTCATTTTATCATTCTTTTTTGCTATATTGTACCACGCAACCGAAACAACCTTTTAGGATACGAATCCGAGCTTAGAATGACTGTTGGCCCTCGCACCGCCCTTGCCTCTTTTATTACGTCAAGTGGTATACAGCGAAGCAAAATGGCGATCTAAAGTGCGCGGCACTCACCTCGCATCGCTACAAAAAACAAGGCTCTGTTAGACCAGGATTGACATACATGTGTCCCCACGGTGCCATATCGTT
>CALGZY010000154.1 GCA_937934355.1 uncultured Collinsella sp.
CTTATGGCTGCTTCGAATCCGCCTAAGGGGAGCGTTTCTTCTTCGTCCATCAAGCCGGTTACACGCAAGGCCGTGCGTTGCCAGCGCGAGGTCGCCTGGCTTGTCACGCAGGCGGCGGGCAGGCTTGTGGCGACCACTCAGGACGTCAATGCGCCTACGCCGAGCTTTGTGTTAGCGGCGGCGCTGGATTTTGCGCGCCAATTGGAGCTTGCCGCACAGGATACCAGCGGCCACCTCGACTACCAGAATGTTATGGCGCCCGACCTGCAAACGTTCTGCCACATGGCCAAGTTGCCCGCCGCGCCCAATGCGCTTTCGGACGCAGGCTACATGTTTACGCTTTCGGGCGCGGACCTTATCCGCGATATCTACGCATACTGTAGCGAGCTCGCCGAGCGCAGCGTCTTTGGCACGGCTGAAGTCAAACCGGGATATGTCATCAAGCTGGTTCTTAGGCTGTTCTTGATAGACGGGTTCGGGGCCATGCCGGCGTAAGCCGAGCCTTTAGCATCACCGTCGACTGGGCAACAACCGCTTTACCTTAATGGACGCCAATCGAGGGTCGATTATTGGGTCGCCTCGTCCACTAACGCATCTATCCCACGCGCTCCGACAGTCGATACTTGCGGTTGCGGCTCGTCGCCGGCGCCGTGGGCTCAAGCTCGCCTTGAGCAATGAGCGCGTTGACGCGCGACCTAACCTGGGAAATTGTGAGCCCTGTGTGCTCTACCAGCTCGCGCGTCCCCAGCTCGCCGTAGTGTTTGAGTGCCGTCACAATTAAGCCCCCGCCATGATCGACCGGCTCGATCTTTGAACGGTAAAGTACGACCTTGAACCGATCGAATCCCGGGCAGAACAGGGGCTCGGCCAGACCATGCGCGCGCATGGCATCGATCATCATCGGGATGCCCGAGCCATTGCCCTCAGCCGGCGAACCTGCGCCATCCGGCAGCGGGACAATCGACATGAGCTTCACAAGCGTCGCGTTACGGCATCGGGAGCTGCCGTCAAACAAGTTCTCGCGAGTCTTTCCCCCGTAAAGGCCGCCAGGATTCGTCACCTCGACACGATCGTCAAAGACGTCGACGGCAATCGATTGTCCACAGAACCGATCCCCGTATTCTCGATGGATTACGGCGTTGGCGATTGCCTCGCGCAGAACCTCCTCGGGAATCTCAAGCGAGTCGACACGCGAGACGCCTTGGACGGTCGAGGTTCGCCGCAAATTCTTGGCGACGGCTGCGACGGCATCAGAGATCATCTCGCCCAACGTTCCCTCACAGATTGTGCGGTCCATGAATCTCAGCGACCCCGCCATGCCCTTCTGAGTTCCCGCATGGACAGCCACGTCAATGAAGAGCTTGGGATAGAACTGCTGAGGGTAGGTGCCCACAACTAGGAGTCCAGCCTTGGTGACATTGCCCTGGGAATCAAGGATATTTAGGCGCTCCAGCTTCGTTTGTTTGTCCGGCGCGCCGCGCATTGCCCGGGGCGTCAACGAGAAAGCCCGATCTATCGTACGGTCGACCAGCGTCTCGTCGAGATCGTCCGCGCCCGCACCCGCCACCGCGTCGCGATCGCTCGGAGTCGCTCGACCGTATGACGCCAATGCGAGCACCTCGGTCGATGAAAGCGGCACATCTTTGTCATCGATGCGCTTGTAGCTGCCGCCCTGGGCGCCCCGCTCTATGACATAACAAGGCTTGCTCGACGGGTCGAGCTCCTCAATCGTGATAACGAGAACCACGGTGCCCCGAAGCTCCACGCGCTCAATAGTGTATTTGGGCGGATTGGCCAGCTTTCCGCGACCGCCGGCATCGCCCATGCCCGCCACGAATTGGTTGAGCACTTTCTCGGTCTCGAAGTTCTCAACCGGGACAAAACCTGCGCGCTCACTCACTCCGAGCACGATGGTTCCGCCGGCAGTGTTCGCGAATGCGCTCACCGTTTCCCACACGTCGCGGGAAAGCGTCGTGGCGCTCTCCTTCGCTTCGACGTTAAGATCATCCGAGCCCATACGCCTTAAAGACTCAAGCAGACCGGTCAGCTCGTTTTCGTTCATCTGCACGTCCTTTCGCTCGGTCCTGCAGAGAATGCCGCGGATAGATTTCCCTCGTCTCTCAGTTATCTCTCGTAATTATCTCTCATTTATCTCTCTATCTCTCGGCTTAGAGATAAGAGATAGATAGAGATGGAATGTCTACCATTTGCTTCATCTATACATATTTGTGCTGGTAGAACAATCGGTATTGAGACAATACCATGATTGCCTGTCTCTTTGCTGCTCAGTTATCTCTCATATTTTTCTCTCATCTTCCTGTCATCTTTCATATTAGAGACGAATGAGAGACGAGAGATACGCAAGTGATGGATGAGCGAGGATTTTCGGACGGTCGGATATCGAGAGTGGATATTTGGACGGTTTTTGGGGCTTTTGCGGCAAATTCCGTCCAAATATCCACTCTCGTTCGATAGGTATCCGGAAATCCTCGCTCGTCCGTCCGAATATCCACTCTCGTTTGGCGAGTGTCCAATTTTCCACGCTCGTGCGGCGGGCACGCGGGACCTATGCCCAATCCGGCTGCATCGTCTCCAGTTCGCCGCAGGGTCGCGGCCCCATATGGGTATACTCTCGAGGATTCGACTCGATTCGCCCCCGCTGGGGCGTCAAAGGAGACTGCATATGCCCGCCACCTCAACCGACCCGCGCGCCGCTGCCGCCGCGCTGCTGGTGCCCGGCACTACCTGCCACGGCTTTGCCGTCGAGCGCTGTGAGACCGTGCCCGAGCTCGACTCGGACGCTTACGTGCTGCGACACACTACCTCGGGCGCTCGCCTGCTGTACCTGGCGTGCGACGACGAGAACAAGGCCTTTGCCATTGGCTTTAAGACGCCGCCGGCCGATTCCACCGGCGTGTTCCATATTCTTGAGCACTCGGTGCTGTGCGGATCGGCCAAGTTTCCCGTCAAGGAGCCGTTTGTCGACCTGATCAAGAGCTCCATGCAGACGTTTCTCAACGCCATGACCTACCCCGACAAGACCATCTACCCCGTTGCCACCACCAACGAGCAGGATCTGTACAACCTGATGGACGTGTATCTGGACGCGGTGTTCAACCCGGCCATCTATACCAAGCCCACCATTTTTGAGCAGGAGGGCTGGCACTACGAGCTGGACCTGCCGGAGGACGCCGAGGTCGACAGCAGCTCCGCGAGCCTGCGCGAGGGCACGCTGCGCTATAACGGCGTGGTGTTCAACGAGATGAAGGGTGCGCTGTCCGACCCCATGAGTGTGCTGGACGATGCCGTCAACGCCGCGCTCTATCCCGACACCGCCTATGCACACGAGAGCGGTGGCGACCCGTGCGCGATTCCCGCGCTCACCTACGAGCAGTTCCTGGACACGCACGCGCGCCACTACAATCCTTCCAACTCCTACATCACACTCTACGGCGACCTGGACGTGGACCGCGCACTGGCCTTTTTGGACGAGCGCTATCTGTCGCAGCCGAGTGCCGCGAGCCGCCGCATGGACGCTGCCGTCGCCGCCGGCGAGGACCCGTCCACGCTGGCGCCCAATCCGCTGGGCGTGCAGGCGCCCGTGACCTGCGAGTACAAGCGCGTCGAGATGGCCACTACACCCGAGAACGCCCTGGTGGGCCTGGGCCTGGTGCTGGGCAGCGCGCTCGACCGCAAACGCACGATCGCGGCGGATATCCTGTTTGAGGCACTGCTGGGCTCCAACGAAGCGCCGGTTAAGAAGGCCATTCTGGCCGCTGGCCTGGGCGGCAACGTGGTGAGCTACACCGCGGCCGAGAGCCTGCAGCCCTACGAGCTCATCATGCTGCAAAACGCACAGCCCGGCGTGGCGCGCGAGCTGCGCCGCGTGTTCCAGGACGCCTGCCGCGACCTGTGCGAGCACGGCGTTCCGCGCGAGCGCCTGGAGGCCATCATCAGCAGCAACGAATACGATCTGCGCCAGCGCGACTACGGTATCGCCGACGGCGTGGCCATTGCGTGCGACGCGCTGAGCACGTGGCTCTACGATGACGACGCCGCGACGCTGGCGCTCAAGTACGGCCCGGTGTACGAGGAGCTGCGT
>CALGZY010000155.1 GCA_937934355.1 uncultured Collinsella sp.
TCTGCCGGCGGCGGCATGGTCAAGGTGACCGTTAACGGCGAGATGGAGCTCGTCAACCTCACCATCGATCCCGATGCGCTCGATCCCGAGGACGTCGATATGCTGCAGGATATGATCATGGCTGCCGTCAACGAGGCCGTCCGCGGCGTCAACGAGCTCGCCAACAAGCAGATGGGCGCCATCACCGGCGGCCTCAACATCCCGGGCATGCCGTTCTAAGACACGCATATATATGAGTGCCAACCACAGTCTGCAAAAACTGCTCGATGAGCTGGGCCGTCTGCCGGGCATTGGTCCCAAGTCGGCCCAGCGCATCGCCTATTACCTGTTGGAGGCCGACGCCGAGGAGGCGCGCCGCCTGGCCGACGCCATCCTCTCCGTCAAAGAGCAGGTTCATTTTTGCAGCCGTTGCTTCAACTATGCCACGGGTGACGAGTGTGCCATCTGCGAGGACTCCACGCGCGATACCACGCGCATCTGCGTGGTGGGCGAGCCTCGCGACGTTACGGCGATCGAGCGCACAGGGTCCTATCACGGTCTTTATCATGTGCTCGGCGGCGTGATCAGCCCTATGGACAAGATCGGTCCCGAGCAGCTTCATGTCCGTGAGCTGCTGGCGCGTTTGGGAACCGAGGATATTCACGAGGTCATTATCGCCACCAATCCCAATATCGAGGGCGAGACCACGGCGAGCTATTTGGCACGCACCATCAAGCCTCTTGGCATCGAGGTGAGCCGTCTGGCGAGCGGCCTTCCCGTGGGTGGGGACCTGGAGTATGCCGACGAGCTTACGCTCGGTCGTGCTATCGAGGCCCGTCGCACGCTGTAACTTTTACCTTGCTTTTTGTGGGGGCAGCGGCCTATACGGTATCGCTTCCCTCGTTGATGAAAGATCCCGAGGGAAAGTCGTTCGTGCGCGGGTTTTGTCGTGATGGTCGGGGCGGCTGGGCAATGTGCGAGGCGGGATTGAGTTGCCGTGTGTGCGAGCGACGTGCAAGCGGCGTACGGGGCTCGCGCGGCTGCGGACATGTCGACGTTGCGTAGACGCTAGCCGTGCCTTCGCTCCTTCCGAGCTCCCGCTGTGCCGCTTGCGGTTTTCGAAAACGAAAGACGACCCTGCGGAGTACAATAGAACAACCTGTGAAATCGAAGCATTCACCATGGCAGAGACGGGGCCGCCCGTCGCATGGCGCACTGTATCGAGTGCGCGTTCATGGGTAGAATGACCTGCGGTTCCAGCGCAATGCGTCACATCGCCTGATGCATTGCGACACGTGGCTACATCCGAAAGGCGCCGTCTTTCGGAAAGCATGTACACCCAAACGAGAGGAGAGGGGTATATGGCGCGTAAGTTCAAGTCTATGGACGGCA
>CALGZY010000156.1 GCA_937934355.1 uncultured Collinsella sp.
CGTTTTCGTCGTTCTCTATCAGTGCATGGACGAAATGCTCGATCTGTCCCGTGTCGTCGCTTTCTGCATCCGCCTCGAGCTCAATGCGCGTGACCGCTTGATCCCAATCGCGCACGACAGGCGCGGCGTTTACGGCAGTGGCCTTAACCTCGGCGCGTGCGAGCAGTTCGGCGTTGGTGACGATGGTGGCCGATGCGATAAATTGCGGCACGCCGCCCGCCTCAATGTTGCCGGCCGAGCCGAAGCAGGCATCCAGCGTATAAGGCGTATCTCCACCCAATGCGAGCTCAGAGCGCTGGAGCACATACTGGTCGCCATTGTTCACCGACATATTCCACGAATCGATGAGTGTGGGCCACGACCCCGACCAAGCCTTGGTGGTCCACTTGAACATCACAAACTGGAGTATCACATCGACATCGACGTCTGCACCTACGCGCAGTCGCGGAAGCTGGTGTCCATCTGCCTTCTCGTACCCAATGAACAGCGTGAGGGATGCGGCGCCGCGCACGGCAGACGAAGCGACGCCTGCAACGCCGGCGCCAAAGGTGACGGCAAGCCCGATCTGGATGGTGAACGAGCCCGACGTGTTTGAATAGTCGAGCGAAATGTTTTTAAAAAACGCCGCGCCGCTGCCGTGCGTGTGGGCACCCACGGCGAGCGCCAGTTTTGCCAGCACCCAGGGGTTGACGTTTAGGAAAAATGGCACCGGTCCTAGGGTAAACTGCTCGGTCCAATTGAGGTCGGTTCTTACCTGGAAGAGGGCCTTAATATTGCCGTATGCGGGGTCGTTGTTGTTACCCCAGGTTTTGCCCACCCAATCGTAGGCGAGCGAGCCGTACAGCTGTGTGGCGATATCCATCGTGAACAGCGGCGTGCAATGGTGGCGAAGGAGCTTGGTGTTTCTTGGATCGGTGCCCGAACCGGCACTCATACTCTTGTACTGATTCCACTTCCCCTCCATCTCGTCGAGGTAGCGGTTTGCCTGCTTGGCGCCCGACTCGCGCGGCGATTTCTTCCAGTATTCCGGATCAGGGTTGCCCGAATCGTTCAT
>CALGZY010000157.1 GCA_937934355.1 uncultured Collinsella sp.
GCAAGTTAAAAATCTATGTGGCCAATGTGATACCGTTGAACCCGCATATCGATACCGCTCAGCCATTCGCCTCGCCCCCGTCGCACGTATCTTCATCCGGTCTGTTACTTTTAATCTAACAATTCTTTGAGGAACGTAGGTGCTTCTGAATGTACTGTCGACTTCTTCTCAAACTAATCCTAAGAGACAAGGCCGTATGGATCTCTACGCTCGTTCTCGCCGCAGCCTTCTCCATCCCCATTGCGTTCAATTCACCCATCTACGGGCCCTTCTTTATGAAGCAGGGCATGCAGGGCTTTGTCGACGCATTCAATACGCGCGCGCCCCAGGCCAGCGGCACAGACCTATCGCCAGAGCAGCAAGATGACGCTGAGCTTGCAAGATACGCGAACGCCGCCCTCGCCGCTCAAACCGACGCCGCCTTTCTCGACTCTGCCGAGAGCTACTACGCGCTCATGGACGAGGGCTTCCAATCCGGGTCCATCGTGGGGGACCAGGAGACCAATGACGCGGCGCTCGCATATTGCCGTGCCCTGAGCAGCTCCGGCATCGCGGATATCCCGGCCTCCGCAAGCGACCTGCCGTTCCTCTCCTTCCTGCCCTACGCCATTGCCCAGGCGCCGTCCTTCCTTCCCTTCATCCCCTTCCTTCTCTCGTCGATACTCGTGCTCGGCGCCACAAGGCCCGGGACCCTGGCGGCGAAGGCGCCCGTGCCCAAATTCCGGCGCCTTATCCAAACCGTGTTTTCGATAATTGGCGCGGGGACCGCGATGCTCCTCGCCGGCCTTGCGCCCGGGAGTATTTACGCCTTGGCCCTAAACGGCTTCGGGCAGATCGGGTACCCGATCGCCTTCTTCCATGACGGCGCGCTTGCCACCACGACCGCGGGAGACGTCTTCACGACCATACTTCTCGCGCTGCTCGCGGGTGGAACCTTGATATCCGTTTGTTCCGTCGTCCTATCGACCGCAACGAGGCGCGTCCTCGCGGGCCCCCTTGCCTCCGCGCTGCTTGTCGCGGCCCCGGCATTCCCGTTATTGTCCGATTCGGCACTGGGGCATAATGCCGTGCTCGGGCTCCTGCCGCTGCCCGTGTTCTCGCCTATCGAGGCAACGGGTTACGTGGGATGCTTCCCGACAGAGTTCATTGGCTCCGGTTCGGGCGGCGCATCGATGCTTGCCGTGGCCCTGGCATACGTCGCGGTCCTTTTCGCGGTCGGCGCCGTTGCGACACGTTCGCCCAAACAGTCTGGACCCGCGAAAAAGCACCATGGGCTTGAGCTCCTGGACGCGAGCGTGGGATACGGGAGCACGACGATACTTTCAATCGGGTCGCTTTTCCTGAGCCCGGGAACGGCGGCGGGCCTCGTCGCTCCCAACGGCTCGGGGAAAACCACCTTACTTGAAGCGCTGTCGGGCCAATTTCCCACCCGCATCCGCTCGGGAAGCCTGGCGGCAGACGGAATCTGCCAACGTCGATCAGCCGAATTCGCAGAACTCGTCTACCTGAGCTCTTCGGGCGGCGCGGATCTCTACCCCACGCTATCGGCCCTCGAGCACCTCTCTTTCGTTAGGGAGGCGTGGAAATCGGCCGCCGACATCGACTCGCTCTGCAGCTCCCTCGGAATCTCCTCATATCTCGACAAGCCGACCCGTAAACTCTCGGCAGGAATGAAGCAGCAGGTAAAGCTTGCCATGGCGATATCGACCGGTTGCCCGTACCTTATCCTCGATGAACCGCTGAACGGCCTCGATCCGGGAAAGCGGAAAACCTCCTGCGACGCGATGCGCAGCGAGGTGGCGCGGGGACGCAGCGTGCTCATTTCAAGCCACCTGCTCGACGACCTGGCAGACCTCACCAACTCGTTCTACTTCATCGAGGCCGGCACGCTCGTGGAAAAGATCAAGTCGTCCTCGCAGACGCTCAAGCAGGAATACCTCGATACATACGAG
>CALGZY010000158.1 GCA_937934355.1 uncultured Collinsella sp.
GCGCGGCAAGGAGATATATTGCCAGACCGGAGGGGTCCCGTGGGCGGGAATCTGGGCGTACACATTTCCTACACATCTTGTGATCCGACTAACGTTTGCCAGCCGTTAACTACCGCTCGCCGAGCATCTCTTTATATAAGGCAGTCTCATGGTTAAAGCGGATACGTCCCCCTAGCTAAAGCACAGCCAGCATCGAGCAACTCATCGCGTTCTTCCACCGAGAACCCCTCGGCGTAGACGCGCACCACTGGTTCGGTCCCACTAGGACGGACCAGCAGCCACGTGTCATCCTCGAATGCCAAACGCAAGCCATCCATATGACTAACGTTTTGCGGCACCTTGCCACAAATCGACTTGGGGTTTACGCCCGGCAGCAGGGTTCGTAACGTTTCGGCATCTTCGGCCTCAAGGCGCAAATCGCGTCGACCGTAACTCGTCTTACCAAAACTGTCCTCGAGTTGGTCGACCAGAACGCCCAAAGGCGCGTCCGTCTTTGCCATAAGCTCACACAGAATCAGACAGGCGAGGATTCCATCGCGCTCGGGCATATGTGCGGCGATGCCGATACCACCGGCTTCTTCGCCGCCTATGAGGACGCCGCCCTTCTTCATCTCCGCCGCTATATATTTGAAACCGACTGGTTTGACGGTCACGCGGCAGCCAAGCGCCTCGGCAATGCGACGCACGAGCGTCGAGCACGAAAGATTGACGACGACGCGCCCCTCCAAATTACGAAATTGAACCAAGTCGCCCAAAACGAGCGCCATGATCTGATGCGGATGTATATATCTGCCGCGCTCGTCAACCGCACCGATACGGTCGGCGTCGCCGTCGGTCACCAGACCAGCGCAAGCTCCGTCATCGATAACCGTGCGCTCGCAAGCGTCCACCCAAGGCTCAACGGGGTCGGGGCAGATATCTTCTTGGTCAGACGCCTGCCCGGCGTGAATCTCGTGCACCTCAACGCCAAGCTCGCGCAGCAAGTCGGCTAGATAACCCTGGGCTGCGCCGCCCATGGGATCGACAACCACGCGCAGGTGCGCGCCGCGGATGGCTTCGGCATCGACAAACGATGCCACCGCCTGCATATAGTCAGGAATGATATCCGCGGTGCGATATTGCCCCTCGATCCCCATTGGCTCGGGAGCCATGGTCTCTTCGAGCTCTTCGATGACATCCTGGTTGGCGGTCGAGCCGTCACCCATGCGAATCTTGAGGCACAGATAACCCTGCGGATGATGGGACCCCGTCACCATGAGCGCGCCGCACGCCTCGCCGTCATAAGCCGCCGCCCACGTAAGGGCAGGGGTCGGAACAGGTCGCGAAGCGAGCACGGCGTCCAGCCCGTGCGCTGCTAGCACGCCCGCCGCAAGCTCAGCGAACTCGCTCGCCAGGGGCCGGGTGTCGAACCCTATATATACCGTTTTGCCCGGATTGGTCTTTTGCCACAACTCGCCGACGGTATCGGCGATACGGGCAACGTTATCGGCAGTGAAGTCCTCGTCGACGCGAGCGCGCCAACCGTCAGTTCCAAATTGAATTATCGCGCACACGCGCAGACACCTCACAGTGTTTGGATCATGGTACGCATGGGGTATACCCGTAACATGCACTCGGCAACCTGCCGGCACCAGCATTCACCATTTGGGCAAATGCTGCCGAGGACATGCAAGCAATAAAAAAAACCGCCCCGTATGGAGCGGTTTTGCCCTTTATATATCGAGCGCCTCGGCCATCGCTGCCGTAGTGATTGCCGTGGTTCCACAGCAACTGCCCACCATTGCGGCACCGGCATGTCTCCATTCGATGCATGCGCGCGCGAAAGCTTCGGGGTTCTCGTGCCATACGGGGCCATCCTGAGTCTGGACCGGATCGCCCACGTTGGGACGCACCGTGACGGGAGTAGTCGCCGATGCAACCATCCTGGGCACCGCCGCGTTCGCGGCCGCAAGCGAACAGCAATTAACACCAACCGAGTTTGCGCCGTGTTTTTCGGCGTACAAAACGGCTGCCTCGATGTTGAGGCCATCGCCCAACAGGTCGCCTTTATCGTCAACGACAAAACTCACCAGAACAGGCATGCCGTCGGCGACATCTCGGGCACCGGCAAGCATGGGCTGCAAATTACGGATAGAAGTCACCGTCTCGATCAGCAGACCGTCAACACCAGCATTGAGCAAGGCGTGCGCCTGCTCGCGCGCAATGCCGCGGATTTCACGATACTCGGCAGAGTCCTCGGCAAACCACTCAATACCGATCGGGCCCATCGAGCCCAGCAGCAGCTGAGGGTGCGCCTGGCGGGCATCGTCGACGGCCCCGCGATTGACCTCCGCCACGGACGGCGCAATCTGGTCGTGCTTGAGGGCATAGCTCGATGCCTGAAAGGTGTTGGTAATGAGCACCTGTGCGCCGGCGGCGACATACAAGCGATGGATACGAGAAACGGTCTGCGGCTCGGCAAGGTTCCAAAACGCCGGTGGAATGTCGGCGGCATCGTACTCACTCAACAGAACGCTGCCCATGGGGCCCTGCGCCAACAAGGTCTCGCTCGACAAGCGGCGCGCAAGTTCCTCGGCACCAAAGCGGTTGTAATAACTCGTATCCATATATATCCCGCTATTCCTCGACGCTGATTCCCTGCTTTTCGAGATAGGCGAGCCAGCGGTTCATCGTGTCCTCGGAAAGCGCATGCTCCATCATGCAGGCCTCGGAATCGGCTCGCTCAAATTCGACACCGAGCTCCTGAACCAAAAACGTGCGGATGAGGCGATGACGGTACCAGATAGCCGTGCCAACCTCGCGACCGCGATCGGTCAGGATTACCTTGCCGTAGTGCGATTGCTCGACAAGCTCGGATGCCTTGAGCGCCGAAACCGCTTTATTGACCGATGCCTTGGAGACGCCAAGGCGCTGCGCGATGTCGACCGATCGCACGCCGTTGGTTTCCCCCTCTTCGCTTTCAATGCGAACCATGCACTCCAAGTAGTCTTCGTTCGCCACCGTCAGATGTAGTTCGCGCGAGCTATTTGTCGTATCCATGATCTTCCGTCCCTTCTGCATTCAATGGCTGATTCTACCCCATCCAAGCGTCGTGGTATGCCGTGGCATACCGTGCTAGAGTTCTTGTTGCACACGACGACCAAGATTGGAGCGGTCTTTATGGAAAACACCACCACGAGCCCCGATGTCCTCGAGCGCTTTTTGCGCTACGTCCAGATCAACACGCAGTCCGAGGATGCAAACTGCGACCAGGTACCCTCGAGCGCCGTTCAGTTTGACCTTGCCAACGTGCTGGCTGAAGAGCTGCGCGAGCTTGGTGCGGAAGATGCCCACGTGACCGAGCACGCCTATGTCTGCGCGCATATCCCCGCAAGTGCGGGCGCTGAGGACAAGCCCGCCCTGGGCCTGATCGCCCATCTCGACACCACCGAAGTTGCACCGGGCGCCGGCGTGAAGCCGCACATCGTACACTACGAAGGCGGCGACCTGGTCTGCGGCACGGTTGACGGTAAGCCCGTTGCCATGAGTACCGCCAAGCTTTCCGCCCTGAATGACCTCGCGGGTGAGGACCTGGTCTGCAGCGATGGTACCACGCTGCTGGGCGCGGACGACAAGGCAGGCGTCGCCGAGATCATGTCGCTTGTCGCGCGTATCGCTCAGGACCCTTCTCTGCCCCATCCCGCACTCGGCATTTGCTTCTGCCCTGACGAGGAAATCGGCCACGGAGCCGAGCTGTTGGATATCGATACCTTTGGCTGCAAGTACGCCTACACGGTCGACGGCGGCCCCATCGGCGAGCTGGAGTGGGAGTGCTTTAACGCCGCCGAGGCGACCGTCCGCTTTGAGGGCCAGTCCATCCACCCGGGCGACGCTAAGGGCCGTATGGTCAACGCAGGCAATCTGTTCTGCGACTTCAACGCGTTGCTCCCCTACGTGCAGCGCCCGGAGTATACGGAAGGCTACGAGGGCTTTTATCACCTTGAGGGTGTATCTGCGACCGTCGATCACGCCACAGCGCGCTATATCATCCGCGACCATGACGCCGCCAAGTTCCAGCAGAAACTCGACCTTATTGATGCCGCCGCCTCGATGCTCAACCAGCGTCTGGGTGAGGAGCGCGTGACAGTCGAGATTAAGCAGCAGTATCGAAATATGGCCGAGATCGTTCGTGACTATCCCGAGCTTATTGATGTTGCCAAGGAAGCCTACCTTGCCTGCGGCGTTGAGCCCCAAGTGCTGCCGATTCGTGGCGGCACCGACGGCGCTCAGCTGTCGTTCCGCGGTCTGCCCTGCCCCAACCTTTCCACCGGCGGCTATTGCTACCACGGCGTCAACGAGTTCGTCCCGGTCAGTTCGCTCGTCAAGATGACCGACGTGCTCCAGGAGCTCGTCGCCCGCTTTGCATAGGGAACTCGAACAATCCAGGTAAGCAAAACCGCCCCGTCCTCAAAACTGAACTGCCTCCCATTTCTTGGACATGAGAAATGGGAGGCTTTTTATGCGAGTC
>CALGZY010000159.1 GCA_937934355.1 uncultured Collinsella sp.
ACGCCAAAGCTCGGGCTGCTGAGCAATCTCGGCCGTGGTGATCTGGGCGCCGAGCCCGGTAAGCTCCTCGACACTCTTCTCGAACATTTCTAATACCTCTTTCTTTACTAAATTGTCTGATATACAAAGACTTAATCTGAAAAGTTAAATCGGGTAGTAGTCATAGGCTGTTTTTCTTTCGTTAGCACTCGTATCCGATCACAGAGTATCTCGATAATGAGAAATCCTGTACTTGAACTTGTCGGCACGAGCCACCGAAAGCGTGAACTCGACAACATCATTTTGGGTGTTGTGAGTAGTTCGGACTATGTCCAGAACTGGCGCACCCTCACCAATACCTAGAAGCCGAGCGTCACATGGACGTGCTATACCCGCAGAGAACTCCTCATCCGCTACTCGAATTTTCTGCTGATAATCCTGCTCAATAACATCGTAAAGCGGCTTTTGTTTGAGTAGAGGACGCTTGAGTGAAATAAAGAGCCTTGCTGGAAGATAGCTACGCTCAACCATCATAGGTATACCATCTGCCATTCGTAAACGTTTGAGTTTTAATACCTTTTCACCCAAATGAATCCCCATTTGCATCGAGAGCGTTTTATCTGCTTCCATTTCACAGAACTCTAAGATGGTTGTTTCTGGCAGCCGGCCCATCGCTTTCATCTGTTCAGTAAAACTGTACGATTGGGTAAGATTTGTTGCTTGAGCTAGTCGATCGGCAACAAACGTACCGCGACCTTGTTTTCGCACAATCCGACCAAGATACTCAAGTTCCTGAATTGCAAGCCGGACAGTCGACCGCGAAAGCCCGAAACGTTCGGCAAGCTCACGTTCGGACGGAATCAAATCACCTGGCTGATATTCATGATCAATTTTTTCGATCAGAATATCTACGAGCTGGTCATATAGCGGTTGTCTGTGCCTCGTGCACGTCATGATATTCTCCACGTAATGAGCAATTGACCAATACTTCAGCCTTCAGGTAACGCACCAACATGTCCAATAAATGGGCTAATAGCGACACTACATCTCATCGTCTTCATCAATGTCAGCACTCTCGAGTTTCTTGAGATCGACTCCCTCACGACCAACGACCCGTGCGCGTTCGGCAAGTTCATCAAGCGTTGGGTCTCCAAACGCACGCGTCATAACGAGCTCCACCAGCATAGGTAGATTTGTTCCGGTGACAACGGTCACGTTATCGAGCTCAGTCGTCATTGGGATAGCTTGATTGAACGGAGTACCGCCAAGCAAATCAACAAACACCAATACGCCATCACAAGCTTGACGCATCTTGGCAATGCAGGTTCGCAAATCATCACCAAAAGTAACCGCCTCCGAGCCCGCAAAAGGAACTACCTCAAAATTAGGCTGTTCGCCGGCGACCATATCCACAGCGCTTTTCAAACCAGGTGCAAACTGACCGTGACCAGTTAGTACAAATCCAATCATTCTATCTACCTTTCTACCGTTCGCTTTCTCTAGCCATAGAACCCCTCAAAAGGGCTCTTACGACCACTGCATCATTAAAGTTTAGTGAGTATTTTGTTTTATCGTGGGAGGTCTGTGAGCGTCTCTAAGCTGCTTTTCAAGGTTGCGATATCTACGTGCTTCGCCCTTGTTCCCGCTGCTCTCATATTGATATGAAAGCAGCAGATAGAGCTTTCCGCGTAACCCAAGGTCGTTCGTATCCAGCATAGCTTCCATCTCATCGATCTTATCATGCCGACGGCAAAAGACTATGTCGTAGGTTAATTGACTGTCCGCCAAAATGCCCTTCGACACGATGGGGCGCATCTCTTCCAACATGGACGCCGCCCGCTTCCGGTCACCCGTCTTGATATAGAAATTAAAGGCGCGAACCGCAAGCTGTCGACGTTGCTTATCGCTGCACGACATCTCCAGCAAGTGGTCAAGCATTCGATCTGCATATGCGTCCATATCAGCAGCTTCGTAGATAGTGAAACGAAGGTAATACTGCTTATACGTAGACATTACTATACGCGCTAGTTTGCGATCGAGCAGGTCTATGCAATCTTGGTATAAGCCCAAGTTAAACAATACCTGCAATTTCATATCGAAGTATTTTTTCGCTCCTTCGGTCACAGCGAAATAAGCCACGACAACACAAATGAACAGGACAATCCAAAATGGCATTGCACTATATTCCCTTCAAGGCAGCCTTAATGAATTAATCGAACACGATGACTGCATAACCGCCTATGAAAAGCGGTGTCCGACAAAACAAAAGAGGCGCACACTCCAGGGGATATGGCGATAAAGTCGCCTTGGAGGTGTGCGCCACATCTTAATTGAGGATCAAATGTCGCGACAATATGGGGTACTTAGCCCTTGCAAATGATACCGAATGCACCCAAGGCAATGGACAGAACCAAGACGATAAAGATAGCCTTCGTCGAGGTCATGCCCTTCTTACCAAGGAGCCAGTACACGAAGCCGACGAGCGCGGCAGGAACCAGCTTGGGGCAAATCATATTGCAGATATTCTGCAAGTCAACGGTAACGCCGCCGATAACAGGCTTCGCCGCAATAACGATACCGACATTGGTTGCGACCAGAGCACCGACCATAAAGACACCCATTACGGAGGCCGCGTCGGTCAACGCGTTCAGGCGATCGCTCATGGTGGTGACGAGTTTCATACCCTGCTCATAGGCCATGTGGGTCTGCTTGCAGCGGAACCAGTCAACAAGGATGTTCACGACGACCCAGATGAAGATACCCAAGGGGTTGCCGTTCATGGCCATGTTGGCAGCCAGAGCGCCGAAAATGGTCGGGAGCAGCGAACCGAAGATGGAATCGCCGATGGAAGCCAGCGGTCCCATGAGACCAGTCTTGAGACCGGCAACAGCCTCGAGGCCCTCAATGCCCTCCTCTTCCTCGATCGCCAAATCGATACCGGTGATGATCGTGTTGAGGAAGTTTGAGGTGTTGAAGAACGGTGCGCACTGGGCGCGGCAGGCTTCCTTTAGCTCCGGCGTGCCGTCGCCGTACAGCTTACGCAGTGTGGGCAGGATAATCCAGAGATAACCAGAGTGTTGCATGCGCTCGTAGTTCCAACCATCCTGGAAACCAAACAGGTTACGACGGTTGATCTGCGCAAGGTCGTCCTTGGTAATCTTGTAGCCAGTGGTGCCATTGGCGAGTTTCTCATTAGAGCTCATCGTCGTCGTCTCCCTCCGCAGCGCCAGCAGCAGCGACGGGACGCTGGTTGTTCTTGTAGTACAGCAAAGACAGAGCAAAGCCGATAATAGCGATCGCCAGCATCGACATGTTATTGAACATACCGACCATATCCACGGCGCCCTTACCAAGCGCGGCGTTCACAGCGACGATGTTGGTGTTGAGGTTAATGATGCTCGTGAAGGCCGTACCAAACAGGGCGGCGATTACAAAGCCGAGCAGCAGGTAGGCGACGTGCTTTTTGACTGGCAGGTAACGGAGCAGGATGGCGAAGCCAACGGCGGGCAAGGCACCGCCAGCAACAGACAGACCGTCACCCAGCCACTTCAAGTCGCCGTTAAGGGCGGTGGTGATGCCATCGACCAAGCCCTGGCCAAATGCGAGAGCCAGGAAGACCGGAATCATGCGGGACAACATCCAGGAAACGGCACCGAGCAAGTAGTGTACGTTGTAGGCGCCCCAGTTCATCTTCTCGATATCGGCATCGCACATGTGACCGAAGAACGTGTTGGCGAAACGGCCGGCGATATCGGTGTAAACGAGAATGGCAGCGACAGGTACGCCGATGGCGGCAAGAGCCGTCTCGGGATTCATGCCCGCACCCACGGCAAAGGCAGTGGCGACCAGAGTGCCGGAGTTGGCATCGATACGAGAGGCGCCGCCAAAGGTACCAACGCCCAGGACGGTGAGCTGCATGCTGCCGCCGATAAACAGGCCAGTCTGCAGGTCGCCCATAATCAAACCGGTAATCATACCAGAGAAGACGGCTGAGCCGGCACAGGTGTACCAGTTCAGCTCATCCATAATCTGATAACCCGCATACAGGGTTAACAGAAGAATCTGCCACCAAGCAATCATGGTAAACTCCTTATTTAAGGTGTAACAGTTTCTACAATACCAATACGCTTATATAAACCGTGCATCCCCCTTCACGGCCTAGCGTTAATTCGACTAGAGCGTGAGAGCCTCTGGGTTATCCTGCGGCGTCAGCTGAATGACAATAGGAAGATTATCGGCCTTGAGTTTGGCAAATGCGTCAAGGTCCCCCTGGTCGCAACTAATGTTGCGATTCAGCTTCTTGACCGGCTCCATTGTCGTCATATTACCGACGATGAGCTGCTCAAGCTTAACACCTTGTTCCAAAAGTCGAACGTAGACCTCAGGCTTTTTCGCAACAATGAAGAGACGTTGCGCATCATATTTGCCAGCAGTGATGTTGGCAGCGGCCTTGTCGACAGGAAGCACGGACAACTTCACAGTTGCCGGGCAAGCCATGCGAAGAACCTGCTTTTGGGTAGCATCTTGCGATACCTCGTCGTCAACTACCATGAAGCGGCTTACCTGACGGGCGTTAGACCAGAGGTTTGCCACCTGTCCGTGAATCAAGCGAAAGTCGATTCGTGCGCCTACAATCATTTCTACTCAACTCCTTCTTGTTCAAGTGTACGGATAACGGGCTCAGAGCGAAGGGAGATTTTCGCATCATACACGCCCTCTGTTTCGAACATAACGAGTTCATTGGTACCAGGGTGTAATAAACCGTGCGGAACATAGAGCGTCATGATGGGACCCTTATCCCAAAAACGTCCGACATTCGTTCCGTTTACGAATGCCACACCCTTTCCAAAACCCGTAGTGTCGATAAAGGTATCAGCCGGCTCAGATATATCAAACTTTGCGCGATAAAAGGAAGGTTGCCCCTCTACCCAGCCGGCGGAATAATCAAGATTATCGATGTTATCGAGTGGCAGACAACGCATCTCCCAACCGGTAACAAAGTGAAGATCAACGCAAACTCCTGTCCTAATGCCCTTATGCTGCGTATCAGCGAGCAATTTGTGACCATAATTGACGCGACCCATATCCTCGGTCAGAACATCCAGGCGGTTGTGTTCACAGGGAAGAACGCAGTGAATATCTTCCCCGATGT
>CALGZY010000160.1 GCA_937934355.1 uncultured Collinsella sp.
GGGGTCGTGCTATTGAGTGCGGCCACCTGGAGGATCCCTGGAACGAGCCTCTCGACGACGCCTGGGTTATGACCAAGAATCCCGAGGACACGCCCGACACCCCGACGTATACCGAGATTGAGTTTGAGGCCGGCAAGCCCGTCGCCGTCGACGGCAAGAAGATGAAGCTTTCCGAGATCGTCATCGCCCTCAACAAGATTTCGGGCGACAACGGCTTTGGCCGTCTCGACCTGGTTGAGGATCGTCTGGTGGGCCTCAAGAGCCGCGAATGCTATGAGGTTCCCGGAGCCCTGACGCTCATCACCGCCCACAAGGCACTCGAGGACATCTGCGTCGAGGGCGACTTGCTCAAGACCAAGATCAAGCTCGAGCAGGATTGGGCCACCGCCGTGTATAACGGTCAGTGGTACAGCCCGCTCAAGAACGCGCTCGACGCCTTTATGGCCGACACCCAGAAGTTCGTGACCGGCACCGTCCGTCTGAAGTTCTTTAAGGGCAACTGCCATGTCGTCGGCCGCAAGAGCCCCTTCAGCCTCTACGACTACGGTCTGGCTACCTACGACCGCGACACCACGTTTGACGAGAAGGCCAGCGCCGGCTTTATCGAGATCGATACGCTGTCGCTCAAGACGTGGGCCAAGGTCCAGGGTCCCAGCTCTGCTGCCGCTCAGGCTTAAGTCTTCCTTCCCTTGGTATCCGCGCGGCCCATCCGCGTGATACATAACGGGCGCATGGGGTCCCTACCTTTCGTTATGCTTGCTGACACTTCTTAACATCGGTGGCCCCTACGTTCCGCCCGCATATATGATGCCGCGACTGCGGCTGAGTCCGAGCCCCGCCGGGGTTGTCCGGCGGGGCTCCTTCTATCAATTTGGCGGCTCTGCACCTATATATATGAGGAGTATCCATTATGTTCAATGCTATCGCGCATGCTTTACTTGCTCTCGCGCCCGAGCTCGATGCTGCAAAGGTCGAGGACGTCCCTATGGGCCTGAAGGCCTGGATCGACGGTTCGCAGGGCAACATCCGGAGGGAGACGTTGGGCGCCAAGTGCATGGTGCGTCACTTCTTTGCAAATTAGCTACATGGCCCAGCGCACGGTGGGGAATATGCAAAACTAGCGGTTGAAAAATCGCATTAGCGACAGGGTGCATTGCTTTGGGCGCTTGTTTTGGTATTTGGAGAAAGGAGACGGTTCCATGGCTCTTTGGGGCGGTCGTTTTGAGGCGGGCGTGGCCGAGGTCACGCAGGAGTTTGGCGCGTCGCTGCCGGTCGACAAACATCTCTATAAGCAGGATATCGCCGGCTCTAAGGCGCATGCCAAGATGCTGGCGGCCCAGGGCATCATCAGTGCCGAGGACGAGCAAGCGATAGCCGAGGGCCTGACCGGAATCGAACAGGATATCGATGCCGGCAACTTCACCTTCGACATCAACGACGAGGACATTCATATGTCCATCGAGAGCGAGCTGACGCGTCGCATCGGCGAGGCTGGCAAGCGCTTGCATACCGGACGTTCGCGCAACGACCAGGTGGCGACCGATACGCGCCTGGGCGTCAAGGCGCTGGCCAAGGAGCTCATGGAGGCCAATCTTGAGCTGCGCCATGTGCTGGTGGATGCGGCCAAGAAGTACGACAAGGTGATTCTGCCGGGCTACACGCACATGCAGCACGCTCAGCCCGTGCTGCTGTCGCATCATCTGCTGGCGTATTCCTGGATGTTCGCGCGCGACTTTACGCGCCTGAAGGCCGCCTTTGATGCCGCCGACAACTGCCCACTGGGTGCTGCCGCGCTTGCTGGTACGAGCTATCCGCTCGATCGCCAGATGACGGCTGCCGAACTTGGCTTTGCGGGCGTGATTCCCAACTCGCTCGATGCGGTTTCCGACCGTGATTTCCTGCTCGATCTGCATTACGCCGGCTCCGTCATGGCCATGCACCTGTCGCGTCTTTCCGAGGAGATCGTGCTGTGGTCGAGCTCCGAATTTGGCTTTATCACGCTTTCAGACTCCTACTCCACCGGCTCGTCTATCATGCCGCAGAAGAAGAATCCCGACTTTGCCGAGCTTATTCGCGGCAAGAGCGGCCGTGTGTATGGCAACCTGGTGCAGCTGCTCGTGACCATGAAGGGCCTGCCGCTTGCTTATAACAAGGACTTGCAGGAGGACAAGGAGGGCGCGCTCGATACCGCCCATACACTCATGCAGTGCCTGTCGGTTATGGCCGGTATGATTTCGACTTGGGCCGTCAACGAGGATGCCATGGCGCGCGAGTGCGGCGTGGGTCACCTTGCCGCCACCGATGTTGCCGATTACCTGGCTAAGCGTGGTCTGCCGTTCCGCGAGGCTCATGCCGTGGTGGGGCATCTGGTTCTGATGTGTGAGAAGCGCGGCTGCAATCTTGAGGACCTGCCGTTTGAGGTGTTCCAGGAGGCAAGCCCGCTCTTTGAGCGCGACATTACCGAGGCGCTCGACATCCCGTCGATTGTCGCCGCGCGCACGACCGAGGGCGGCACCGCCCCTGCCGCCGTTGCCGTGCAGCTTGATCGCGCCGAGGCACAGCTCGTGGCTGACGAGGGTGTGTTTGGATCGCTGACCAAGGTCGTCGAGATGGGCCACGGGGTAAAGTAGGGATTTGGCTGAAGCCGTTTTGGCCATTTATTGATAAATCGTTTTCACTTTACGGGCGCCTGCTGATGTGGGCGCCCGTATTTTGTTGCTATGGGGGAGGGGCTTGTCGAGAACTTCTGTAGGACCTTTGGGCAGGTTGTGAAGGGGTTACGTTCGCGGGCGGCAACCGACCGCCTGCTCTGTTCGATGCGGTTGATGGGCGGTCGGATGGTACTCTAATCGGGCTTCGAAACAGAAGTGACACATATGGAGCGCTTTAATAAATTGCAACGTTTCAATAAACAGCTTTTTGTTTAACTGCAGCTAAAACTCTGTTACGATGCAGTCCAGGCGGGTGCCGGAATGGGACTTGGGCACGCGCGAACCTACTTGAAAGGCTACTTTTATGGCTATCGAGAAGACCTTCATCATGATTAAGCCCGACGCCGTGCGCGACCGCAAGATCGGCGAGATCGTTGCTCGCATTGAGCGCAGCGGCCTTGTCATCGAGCGCATGGAGATGACCACGCTCGAGCGCGCTACCGTCGAGGAGCACTACGCCCATCTGGCCGACAAGCCCTTCTTTGGCGGTCTCTGCGACTTTATGACGAGCGGTCCGGTCGTCAAGATGGTCGTTTCCGGTCTCTCCGCTGTTGCTAAGATGCGCACCCTCATGGGCGCTACCAACCCGCTTGAGGCTGCTCCTGGCACCATCCGCGGCGACTTTGCCGTCGATGTCAACGCCAACGTGATCCACGGCTCCGACTGCCTGGAGAACGCCGAGATTGAGATCAAGCGCTTCTTTGGCTAAACCAGCTTTGACTCCTTAAAGCTGTTAGCGTGTGGCTTGGGCGCCGCGGAACTCCATCCGCGGCGCCCTTTTATTCCAAAATCTATGAAGGGGCCCGCTCGGTCATGAGTTCCGAGCGGGCCCCTGCTGTTAGCTTGTGGCACTGAGTGGTTTAGGCCCCGTCGACGACCTTGAGGCCGCGCGTGTGATCGATCTCGTTGAGGAGGTTAACGCGACGCTCGTGACGGCCGCCCTCAAACTCGGCGTCGAGCCACTCGTCGACGATCATCTTAGCGAGCTCGGAGCCCACGACACGGGCACCAAAGGCGAGCACGTTGGTGTTGTTGTGCATGCGGGAGAGCTTGGCGCTGAAGGGCTCGGAGCACACGACGGCGCGTACGCCCTCGACCTTGTTGGCAGCCAGGCTAATCCCGACACCGGTGCCACAGATGAGAATGCCCAGGTCGACGTCGCCGTTGGCAACGGCCTTACCCACCTTGTAGCCGGCGATGGGGTAGTCAAAGCTCTCGGAGGTGTCGGTGCCAAAGTTCACGACCTCGCAGCCGCGCTCCTTCAGGTGCTCGGAGATGATGTTCTTGAGCTCGACGGCGGCGTGGTCGTTGCCGATACCAATCTTCATGAGTGGTTCCTCTCTGGTCTGTGCGGCGCAAATGCTAAAGGTTTTACCGCGTTCGACTGCATGATAGCGCGACTTTTGCGTAAACGCTCGGGCGTTTTTTGGTCAAACGCTTTAGCATGCAACAAGACCGGCTTCTCATGAATGAATGCTGTCAGTTTGTGCTTGAGCGCCGTCCGCCGGAACCATGGTTGCAGTTTTTGATGCATTGTTATCAAATAAAGGAGCTAACTATTTTTGAGAGCCAAGCCCGTTATGCAAGCAGGAGATACCTATGCCTACCGATTCCCTTCGTGATGCCGCTTTTTGCGACGTTTTGAACCGCGAGCTTGTCTGTGCACTCGGCTGCACCGAGCCCATTGCCGTTGCCTATGCAGCGGCGCTGGCGAGTCAGACGCTCGGTTGCGAACCCGATCATATGGATGTTGCCTGCTCGGGCAACATCATCAAGAACGTCAAGAGCGTGACCGTTCCCAACTCGGGCGGTATGCACGGTATTGAGGCCGCGGCCGTGCTGGGTGCCGTGGGCGGCGACGCTAAGAGCGCGCTCGAGGTGCTCGAGAGCGTTAACGATGAAGACCGCGCTCGCGTGGCCGAGCTCCTCGCCGACGCCGGCTACTGCGATGTGTCGCTTGTCGAGGGTGTGCCCAACCTCTACATCAAGGTGACTGCGACGGCCGGGGGCCATACCGCGGTCGTCGAGATTACCGATCACCACACTAATGTCACGTGCCATACGCTCGATGGTATTCCGGTATGCGGCAAGTCAGCGGGGGAGTGTGCCGCCTGCGCCGAGCGCGTGGTGGCCGAGCGTGCGGCAGATAACGCCGATACCCCTATGAGCGTTGAGTCCATCATCGACTTTATCGAGGACGGTGACATTGAGGACGCCCGTGCTGCCGTTGAGCGTCAGATTGAGCTGAATGGCGCAATCAGTGCCGAGGGCCTTGCGCACGCTTGGGGCGCCGAGGTGGGTCGTACGCTGCTGGGTGCTCGTGCCGATGACGTCGCCTGCCGTGCCCGTGCCCGTGCGGCCGCCGGGTCCGACGCCCGCATGAACGGCTGCGCGCTGCCGGTCGCCATTGTGTGCGGCTCGGGCAATCAGGGCATTACTTGCGCATTGCCCGTCATGGAGTATGCCGAGTACCTGCGCTGCGACCACGAGCGCCTGGTGCGCGCCGTGATGCTGTCCGATCTTATCGCCGTGCATATCAAGAGCTATATTGGTGCGCTCTCGGCGTTTTGCGGTGCTATTTGCGCCGCGTGCGGCGCCGGCGCCGCGATTACCTGGCTGTGCGGTGGCACGCGCGAGCAGATTGGCGCGACGGTCTCGAACACGCTCGGTAACGTGGGCGGCATCGTGTGCGACGGCGCCAAAGCGAGCTGTGCCGCCAAGATCTCGGCTGCCGTCGATGCGGCGATTCTGGGCCATGATATGGCCATGCAGGGTCGCGGCTTCCGCGCCGGCGAGGGCCTGATCCAAGATACCGTTGAGCAGACAATCGCCAGTATGGGCTACGTAGGCCGCGTAGGCATGAAGGACACCGACGTCGAGATCCTCAACATCATGATCGGCAAAACCCAGGTTTGTTAGTTACGCGGTTTTACCAAACCGCGTAACCAGCCGACGCTGCAAGCCCGCCAGAGCGGCAATCTGCCTTTCAACTTCGGCGGCATGAC
>CALGZY010000161.1 GCA_937934355.1 uncultured Collinsella sp.
TCGGAGCCTTCCGGACGGTCGCGGTACTCGATGGGTACATCTTTGATGCGCCAGCGGTGGTCGACGGCGTGAATCGAGAGCTCGGTTTCGATCTGAAAGCCCTCGGAAAGCACGGGGAAGGTTTTAACGAACGGGCGGCTCATGGCGCGGTAGCCGGTCATGACGTCATCGAAGCTGTAACCATAGATCCACTTGATCATGGCGCGGACCAGATTGTTGCCAAAGCCGTGGAAGGCACGCTTGTTTTCCTCGGCGTAGGTGCCGTTGGAAAGGCGATCGCCTACGGTCATGTCGGCCGTGCCGCTGAGGATAGGCTCGCAGAGGGCTTTGGCCGCCTCGGCGGGGTAGGTGTCGTCTCCGTCGACCATCAGGTAGCAATCGGCGTCGATATCGCGAAACATCTGGCGGCACACGTTGCCCTTTCCCTGACGGGGCTCAAAGCGGACCGTGGCGCCGTGCTCGGTGGCGATGCGTGAGGTATCGTCCGACGAGTTGTTGTCATAGACATAGACCGTCGCCTGCGGAAGCTCGCGGTGAAAGTCGTCGATGACTTTGCCGATCGTGAGCGCTTCGTTGTAGCAGGGGATGATGACGGCGATGGAATCAGAATTCACTCAATGCTCCTTATACATTCAATCCTTGAAAGTATAGCCGTTTGGGCTTGGCATCCTAAGATGTGGGTTAGTTCTCCAGTTTTGTTGCGCGATTCGTTTGCATGGCCGTCGGGTCTATACTGTTCGTTTGTCAACGATTACGAGTAAAGGAGTTGCATCCGTGTCGGATCAGACAAAGCAACAAGAAACTCGCAGTCTGCCTGCGACGTTTGCTAAAAACGAGTTTGAGAAGGACGCGTTTATCCTTCGTCAGCTGGTTACCAAGGATTTTAAGATCAAGTATCGCCGTAGCGTTCTGGGCGTCGCGTGGTCGGTGCTCAACCCGCTGCTGATGATGATCGTCATGGCCATCGTGTTCTCGACGATTTTCGCCCAGGGCCGCAATGGCTCAATTACGCCCGAGATGTACCCGCTGTACTTGATCGTGGGTAACGTCACCTTTGCCGTCATGTCCGAGTCTACGAACCAGGCCCTGACGTCGATCGTGGGTGCTGCCCCGCTGCTTAAGAAGGTTAAGGTGCACCGCTGGGTCTTCCCAGTACAGAAGGTGCTCTTCTCGCTGGTTAACTTTGCCTTCTCGCTGGTCGCCGTTGCCATCGTTATGCTGTGGTTCCACGTTATGCCTTCTTGGCACCTGATTCTGTTGCCGGTCTGCCTACTGCTGCTTATGTGCTTCTGCATGGGCCTGGGTATGATGCTCTCTGCCCTTACGGTTTTCTTCCGTGATGTCATGCATCTTTGGAGCGTCGTCATTACGGCGTGGACTTACATCACGCCTATTTTCTGGACAACCGACTTCGTTGCGCAAATGCCGCATCTCGTGCGCATTTTGGTCTATGCGAACCCCATGTATAACTACCTGCAGTTTATGCGCGATATCTTCCTGTTCCAGACTACGCCCTCGCTTATGACGTTTGGTATCTGCGTCGCTTGGGCGGTTCTTGCGCTTGTTATTGGCTACACCGTGTTCCATAAGTCCGAGCGCAAGTTCATCCTCTACATCTAAGGAGTGCTGTGATGACTGAATCTGTTGTTGATTACAGCGAGCAGCCTCTGGCTGTCGAGGTCGACGACGTCACCATGATCTTTAACATGGCGTCTGAGTCGCTGACCAACCTCAAGGAGTACTTCATCAAGCTTGCTAAGCACGAGCTGTTCTTTGAGGAGTTTAGAGCGCTTAAGCACATCTCGTTCGATATTCATCGCGGCGAAGTTGTCGGTCTGGTTGGCACCAATGGTTCCGGTAAGTCTACGATGCTCAAGATTATCGCCGGTGTGCTTGAGCCTAGCGAGGGCAGCGTTAAGGTGCACGGTAACATTGCGCCGCTGATTGAGCTTGGTGCCGGTTTTGACCCCGAGTTGACCGCCCGCGAGAACATCTATCTGAACGGCGCCCTGCTCGGCTATACCAAGGAGTTCATCGACGCCAACTTTGACGGCATTATTGAGTTCGCTGAGCTTCAGAACTTTGTCGATATGCCGCTTAAGAACTTCTCCTCGGGCATGGTGGCGCGTATCGCCTTTGCAATCGCGACGATTACCGAGCCCGATATTCTTATCGTTGACGAGACGCTGTCCGTCGGTGATGTGTTCTTCCAGCAGAAGTGCGAGGCCCGCATCCAGCACTTTATCCAGAGCGGCGAAGTGACGGTTCTGTTCGTTTCGCACTCCATGGAGCAGGTTGAGCGCATCTGCCAGCGTGCCGTTTGGATTGAGAAGGGTGACCTTCGCATGGACGGCCCGGTCGATGAGGTCTGCAAGGCGTATCGCGAGCAGTTCAACTAGGTTATAATTACTTGCGCCCGACAGGCTTGCGCTTGCTTGGGCGTGTGGTTATTTGCTCCATTAGCTCAGTTGGATAGAGCAGGGGACTTCTAATCCCAAGGTCGACGG
>CALGZY010000162.1 GCA_937934355.1 uncultured Collinsella sp.
GGTAGTAGATCATGGGCTTGTCGTAGACCGGCAGCAGCTGCTTGGAGGTCACGAGAGTGAGCGGGTACAGTCGCGTGCCGGACCCGCCCGCGAGGATGATGCCTTTCATTTAATCTGTCCTCTACAATCGAAATGCGCTTTAGGTCGAGTGATAAATAAGACTTGGGTATCCTATTTTGCTAAACCCCCTCATTCTTAACGAAATAGGCAAGGTAATGACTGCGGAATATGGCTACCTGAATTGCCCCTTCCATTTTTCAATGCTCGACCAAGGGAGATTGATTCCGGTTATTTCAGGTTGGTTAATCCAATCAGTCATTTTGAGTAAAAAGTCATCTTCTCGTTCGAAAACAGGAAGTCCGGTATCTTCACCGATGATCGCGTGCCAAATGTTGGTAATGGACTCACTTTGCTTCAACACTATGAAAAGCGCCAGTATCGAAAATCAATTTATAATCCCACAATGATGTGAATTCGTTCGGGCAAATAACGACCGCAAAGTGATACAAGCGAATAAGATCCGGCAAGAGTTAGCGCCCAAACAGCAAATGTCGAAACACCAAGTGGAATGACGAATAATCCAAGCAGTTTCCAAACGGCCTTGAGAACAAGTATATGGCAGAGGTAGATTCCAAAAGAGGCGTTCCCAAGGTCAACAAGCAAAGTAGAAGATAATCGCGACTTGAATGATCCCGGAACCGCCATAAGAAGCGCGATCACAGCTAAAGAGGTCGCGGCAGAACCGAGCTTAAGCTGAGTTGTGGCCATATTGAAATCGCCAGTCAAATACCACCAGAAGCCTGCGACCTCCTGAATTATTAAAAATATAAAGAGCACTGCAACAAGCTGAGTGGTTCGTTCTTCAATGAGCGCAGCCCAACGCCTCCAGTCGAGACCGAAAACATAAAAGATGAGCCACATGGGGCAGAAAACCTGTATTAGAGGCAATGCGATACCGGCAACGGCAGCGAGCTCCCTTAGAAGCAAGCAAGCCGGTGTCACACAATAGACAAAGAACCTATACCGTGAAAGGAGCCTGAACAGTACCGGAGTAAGCAGCACAAGCTGTGAATAGACCAATAGATAGTACATCTGAGCCGATACGGAGCCCACGGCGAACGCCAGAAACCCAGACGCCCATGAAGGGCGGGAAACGCCGCAAGATAGATAACGCTCCAGAACGCATAAGGTCCGGCAACCTTGCTAATGCGGCGTCGAAGACCCCCCCCCGCATTAAATTTGCGCTCGTCGGTAAGAACACCGGATAAAAACAAGAACAACGCAACAGAAAAGTTGAGGAATGGGCGAATGGCGACCGACGCGGCACATTGAGGAAGACAGTGGATAAGCACCACTGCGGAAATCGCAAGCCCACGAAGAGCTTGAAGGTAGCGATCCTTGGCCATCTAGGCTCTCCTTCCAACGAGTCTCTTTAGTCGTCGTTTAATACCACCAAGCTTGCCGCGGACACGCTGCCAGAGAGTGGGACGGAAATCCCACTTGTCCATGAGATCTGGGATGGAAAGCCCGGCAGACACGTCGTTCAAGAACTCGTCGCGCTTTGGATAAGGCGTGACAGAATGGACGAGGCTAGGGTTGCCCGCGATTACCCCATCAAGCGTCGCCGGACCGTTTGCAGTAAGCCCAGAAATAGCCTCGAATGCCCGCACGCCCTTCTCGGTATTGCATAGGACGGCAGATACGCCCTTGGAGTTGTCGACCTCGGGATGGGTATTCTGGAACCCCCAGAAATCACCGAGCGTGATATCGGCGCCGCTGGAGCGCTTTGCTGGACATGCCAGACAGGACGAACGAAGGCTCGCATTGGCCAGAAACGCTTTCATGTACCAGTCTTTGCCGAATATCTGGGACTCGGTGTCCCCGGTGTTGTCTTTCTCCGCATATTGACGTCGCAGACGTCCGACCCGAAGGCCTCACCACGGTAGTCGACCCAGCGCGACCAGAGCTCTGGAGACGGAACACCGTGGCAGATGACGTCGACGCCGAGGAAGAGGTCAGAGTCGGCGAGTTTCCCCAGGTATGAGCGCATGCCAGCCACCTGGCATGCAGTACCGGCAAAGAGCGCCGGCCTGCCTTCACGCAGGGCAGCGCGGACGCCCTCGAAGACGCCGCGGCCAACCGCGCTCTGAACGTATTTCGAGCGCATAACGGCGCCGAGCGCCGGCCTGTCCTCCACGAGCACGTGACGAAGCTCGCGGCAACCGTCCGTCCACGCGGCGCCCGCCACAACACCGCCGCGCGAGAGAGCGTCACCGGCGAGTAGACCGAACACGCCGCCCGACGACGATCTATCGAGCAAGCCGACGTCATGAGCCTTCACCCAGAGGGCGAACTCGCACCCGTCCTCCCCAGGGGCGTTGAGCGCCGGGCATACGGCGTCGCACGCCCCGCAGCCTACGCACCCGGAGGCGTCGACGGTGGGGTGTAGGAAGCCACAATCATCGGGTTCCATGGAGATGCATGACTTGGGGCAGCGGGCAGCGCACGCGCCGCAGCCGCAGCAACGGTCGCCAAGCGAGACGACCCTCGGGGATTTCTCGGAATCATTCATGATGGACCCTATCTAAGGAACGGGAGACGAGAGACGACCGCGATACGTTCGTCCTTCGTTAGGACGGCGAGCCAAAGGGCTATGGCGAAAAGCGCGCTGTAAACGGCGCCCCACTCGAGGAACGCGGGCCATCCGTTGACGGGCAGGACCGCCGTGCCAGCGAGGCAGGCGACGGTGACGGCAGCCCAGGCGAGCAGCACCGGCAGGTTCCGCTTCCAGAAAAAGAGCATGTCGAGACCGACCCGCTTCTGGTAGTACCAGTTCATCCACAGTCCGTTGCCGAGCACGATGCTGACGACATAGGCGATCGCGGGGGCCCACGGCCCCAGCGCCGGGGCGGCCGCGGCGGTGAAGGCAACGTTCCCGACCGCCATCGCAAGGTAGACGAGACTCCTGGCGTGGTGCATGTTCTTGGCCCTCTGGATCTCGATGCCGACGTTCTGACAGAGGGGCACCAT
>CALGZY010000163.1 GCA_937934355.1 uncultured Collinsella sp.
GGTTCACCTCGATCCGCCACAAGGGCGAGGAGGTGCTCCCGCAGCTGCGCGAGTACATCAAGGAGCACCAGATCCTGCTGCCCGACTCCTACCTCAAGGGCATGGGCTCGCTCATGGCAAAGAAGCCCGAGGAGGCCACCGACGAGCATCCCGAGCAGAACCGTCACACCAAGGGCAGCTGGTACTACGTCTGGAAGGGCGAGTACGAGATCATGGAGTGCTTCCCGGAGTACCTGCCCAACACGTACCTGAACTACTACCTGCAGCAGAAGGAGTTCGTCGAGCATTCCAACCCCGAGCGCACCCGTGCTAACGAGGTTGAGGAGACGCGCGAGAAGAACCTCTTCGACGGTATCGATCACTACGAGAAGACCGGCGAGATCGACGAGAGCACGTTCTATGCGGGCAGCCACGGCGACTGGATTGCCGACCTGGCCATCGCTCTGAAGAACGACACCAAGCAGCGCTTCCTGGTCATTTGCGAGAACAAGGGCGCCATCCCCAACATGCCCTACGACGCTATGGTCGAGCTGCCTGCCTACATTGGCAAGAACGGCCCCGAGGTCATCAGCCGCGACAACATTCCGCTGTTCCAGCAGGGTCTTATGATGCAGCAGCTGAACTCCGAGAAGCTCGTGGTCGAGGCTACGATCGAGGGTTCGTACGAGAAGGCGCTCAAGGCCTTTACGCTCAACAAGACCGTGCCGTCGATGAAGGTCGCCAAGGAGGTTCTCGACGACATGATCGAGGCCAACAAGGGTTACTGGCCCGAGCTTAAGTAAAAGCAACAGGGTCGCTGGCCGCATGCCTGAAGCAATGCCCCGCCCACGTGATTGCGTGGGCGGGGCATTGTCGTTTGGTAACGCGTTTTACCAAATATGGCATTTATCTGCGGTAATGTTCTATTTCACCGCTGAGGGTGACATTTCATGCCGCCTGCCGAACTGCGTGGAGACCTAACAACTTTTTAGGTCAGTGTTGTGCGTGTAGCAATTTCGCCCGGCCTCGCCTCCGGGCTGCCATGTGAGAGGGGATCTTATGGCTCGACTGCATGTAATGGAACGCAGCCACGCTCAGGCCGTCATGGATGACCTGCACGATGCGCTCGGACGCCGCTTGGCGGTGAGTTCGCTCGCCCCGTGCCCCGTTGAGTTTACGACAGCGCTCGTCAACCTGTGTTCGACGCAGAGCTGCGGCAAGTGCACGCCCTGCCGCGTGGGCCTGAGCGCGCTGAGCGACCTGCTTGCCGATGTGCTCGAGGGTCGCGCCGACGAGTCCACGCTCAACTTGATTGAGCGCACGGCCCGCACCATCTATCTTTCGAGCGACTGCGCCATCGGTTACGAAGCCGGCGCCATGGCGCTCACAGCTATTCGTGGCTTCCGTGATGACTTTGAGCACCACATCCGTGAGCATTCCTGCGGTTTTGATCGCGAGGCCCGCGTTCCGTGTGTCTCGGGCTGCCCGGCGCATGTCGACATTCCCGGTTACATTTCGCTCGTCGAGGCCGGCCGCTATGCCGATGCCGTCAAGGTCATCCGCAAGAACAACCCGCTGCCGCTCGTCTGCGGCCTGGTGTGCGAGCATCCCTGCGAGATGCACTGTCGCCGTGGCATGGTCGACGACCCCATGAACATCCTCGCCCTCAAGCGCTTTGCCGTCGAGCATAGCGACCTCAACGACCACAAACCGCATGTAGTGGACAACACCGGTAAGCGCGTCGCTGTGATCGGCGGCGGCCCGGCCGGCCTTTCCTGCGCCTACTACCTGGCCGTGATGGGCCATAAGGTGACCATCTTTGAGCAGCGTCACCACCTGGGCGGCATGCTGCGCTACGGCATCCCCAGCTATCGTCTGCCGCGCGAGCGCCTGCAGGCCGAGATCGACTGGATCTTGAGCGCCGGCATCGACGTGGAACTCGACCACTCCGTCAACGGCGAGGAGCTTGCCCGCCTGCGCGACGAGTTCGATGCCGTCTACCTGGCCATTGGCGCCCACAGCGATAAGAAGCTCGGCCTTCCGGGCGAAGAGGCGCTCGGCGTGGAGTCGGCCGTCAAGATGCTGCGTGCCATCGGCGACGACGAGCTGCCCGACCTGAGCGGCCAGCGCGTGTGCGTCATCGGCGGCGGCAATGTGGCCATGGACGTGGCGCGCTCTGCCGTGCGCTGCGGTGCCGAAAAGGTGAGCATCGTCTACCGCCGTCGCATCTGCGACATGACGGCCCAGGATGCCGAGATTGCCGGCGCCCAGGCCGAGGGCTGCGAGGTTCTGGAGCTCACCGCACCGCTCGCTATTGAGACGGGCGAGGAAGGTCGCGTGAGTGGCCTGCGCGTGCAGCCGCAGATTATCGGCGAGCCCCGTCGTGGGCGTCCGGCCCCGCGTGCCGCCGCCACGCCCGAGCGCGTCATTCCCTGCGAGCGCGTGTTTGTGGCCATTGGTCAGGACATCGACTCCAAGCCGTTTGAGGACATGGGCATCGCCTGTAAGTGGGGCTGCGTGGTCACCGATTCGGATGGCGCCGTGCCTAACTTTGATGGCCTCTTTAGCGGCGGCGACTGCCAGACCGGTCCCGCCACCGTCATCCGGGCCATCAACGCCGGCCGCGTTGCTTCGGCAAATATCGATCGCTATCTGGGCTTTGACCACAAGATCAAGCTCGACGTTGAGCTGCCGACCGTGCAGTTTAAGGGCAAGCACGAGTGCGGCCGCTGCGAGCTGGGCGAGCGCGAGGCCGGCGAGCGCATCCACGATTGGAATCTGGTCGAGCAGGGCCTCACCGAGGAGGAGGCACGCCAGGAGGCAAGCCGCTGCCTGCGTTGCGACCACTTTGGATTTGGCGCGTTCCGCGGAGGGAGGAACCTGGAATGGTAGAGCCCAACAACCCCACTGTCAGCGACAACACCGAAAGCGGAGCACTCAACATGGTTAAGCTCACTATCGATAATTGCGAGGTCGTGGTGCCCGAGCGCACCACGATCCTGGACGCAGCCAAGTACGTCGGCATCCAGATTTCCACCCTGTGCTACCTGCGCGATCTAAACGAGATTGGCGGTTGCCGCGTGTGCGTGGTCGAGGTCGAGGGCTGCGACCAGCTGGTTGCCGCCTGCAACAACTATGTGCTCGACGGCATGGTGGTCCGCACCAACAGCCCCAAAGCCCGCGAGGCGCGACGCACCAACGTGCAGCTGCTGCTGTCCCAGCACGACTCGCGCTGTACGAGCTGCGTGCGCAGTGGTAACTGCAACCTGCAGACCATCGCCAACGACCTGGGCATCTTCTATCTGCCGTACGAGCAGCACCTAGCGCGCGAGGGCTGGGACTTCGATTTTCCCATCATCCGCGATAACGACAAGTGCATTAAATGCATGCGCTGCATCAAGGTGTGCGAGAGCGTGCAGGGCCTAGGGATTTGGGACCTGACCAACCGCGCCACGCATACCGCCGTGGGCACCCGCGGGCGTGCGCCGATCGGCAAGACCGATTGCGTCGCGTGCGGTCAGTGCATCACGCATTGCCCGACGGGCGCCCTGCGCGAGCGTGACGATACCGAGACCGTGTTCGATGCTCTCGCCGATCCCGATAAGATCGTGCTGGTGCAGATTGCGCCGGCCGTGCGTAGCGCCTGGGGAGAGGAACTCGGCATTCCGCGCGAGGAGGCTACCGTTGAGCGCCTGGCTTGCGCACTGCGCCGCGTTGGCTTTGAGTACGTGTTCGACACCGATTTCTCGGCCGACCTCACCATTATGGAAGAGGGCTCCGAACTGCTCGAGCGCCTGGGTAAGGCCGCCAAGGGCGAGGACGACAGCCGCGGTTGGCCCATGTTTACGAGCTGCTGCCCGGGCTGGGTGCGCTTTGTGAAGGCGCGTTACCCCGAGTTTGTCGACAGCCTGTCCACGTCCAAGTCGCCGCAGCAGATGTTCGGCGCCATCGCCAAGACCTACTACGCCAAGGTGCTGGGCGTGGAGCCCGAGCGTCTGTTTGTGGTGTCCGTGATGCCGTGCACGGCCAAGAAGGCCGAGTGCGCGCTGCCGAGCATGGTGGGCGAGGACGGCACGCCCGATGTGGACGTTGCGCTGACGGTGCGCGAGATGGTGCGCATGATCCGCGCGAACCACGTGAGCGTGGACACGCTGGTTGAGGAGCCACTCGATACGCCGCTAGGCTTTGGCACGGGTGCGGGTGTGATCTTTGGCGCCACGGGCGGCGTGATGGAGGCCGCCGTGCGCTCGGCCTATTACCTGGTGACGGGCAAGAACCCCGACGCCGACTTCTTTACCGATGTGCGCGGCCTGGACGGCTGGAAGGAAGCCGTGACCGATATCGATGGCACCAAGGTACGCGTCGCCGTGGCACACGGGCTGGGCAATGCCGCCCGTCTGCTCGACGCGATTCGCGACGGCCGCGTGAGCTATGACTTCGTTGAGGTCATGGCATGCCCGGGCGGCTGCGTCGGTGGCGGCGGTCAGCCCATCCACGACGGCTGCGAGCTGGCAGCCGAGCGCGGTCAGGTGCTGTGGGGTCTGGATGCCGCTGCGGACATTCGCTTCTCGCACGAGAATCCCGATGTCCAGGCGTGCTATCGCGAGTTCTTGGGCGCGCCGCTCTCGCCACTGGCCGAGGAGTTGCTGCATACCGACCATCACGCCTGGTCGATGCCCAACGAGGGGGCGTGCTAGCCATGCGTGCGTTTGATGTTGAGCTGTCGCGCCGGGGGTTTGCCTCGGCGCTCGCCGCGGGCGCCCTGTCGCTTGCGCTCGCGGGCTGTGGCGGCGGGGCTGCTGGTGCCGGGTCCGCCGCGGGCTCGGCTGCCACAGACGGCGCCGGTGCTGCTGCGGAGCCGGTCGAGGTGCACGTCGCCTCGCTCAAGGGGCCGACCTCGATTGGTCTGGTGCAGTTTATGGACCGGGCGGCCGATGGCGAGACGGACAATGAGTTCGACTTTGCGATCAACACTGCCGCTGACGAGATCGTGCCCAAGGTCATTCAGGGCGATATCGACATTGCCCTGGTGCCCGCCAACGTGGCGAGCGTGCTCTACAACAAGACCGAGGGCGCGGTGCAGGTCATCGACATCAACACGCTGGGTGTGCTGAACGTTGTGACGGGCGACGCGAATGTGGCCTCGTTTGGCGATCTGGCGGGTCGCACCGTCTACATGACGGGCAAGGGCACCACGCCAGAGTACGTCATGAACTTCCTGCTGGAGCGCGCGGGCCTGACCGGCCAGGTGACGCTCGAGTTTAAGAGCGAGCCCACCGAGGTGCTGTCGGCCCTGCTTGCCGATCCGTCTGCCGTGGGCGTGCTGCCGGAGCCGTTCAAGACCGCTGCCATCGCCAAGAGCGAAGGCAAGCTGTCAGCGCCGGTAAGTCTGACCGATGTGTGGGACGAGCTGGCGGGTGACACGGGTTCGCGCCTGCTGACGGGCGTGACCGTGGTGCGCCGCGCGTTTACCGAGGAACATCCCGAGGCTGTGGCGGAGTTCTTGAGCTGCCATGCGGCGAGCGTTAAGGCCGTCAATGCGGCGCCGGCAGACTGGGCGCAGGCCGTGGTCGATGCCGGCATCGTGGACAACGCCAAGATCGCCGAAAAGGCGATTCCCGGGTGCATGCTTGTGTGCCAGACGGGCAAGGATATGAAGGCGGCGCTCGGTGGGTACCTGCAGGTGCTGGTCGATGCGGACGCGAGCGCCGTGGGTGGTAAACTTCCGGCTGACGATTTCTACTACATGGAGTAGCCCGTGCGTGCGTTTGCTCGACAAATGACGGAGCGTATGAAGGCGGTGGCGGCAGCAGGTGCCGTCGCCGCCTTTTGGCTTGCCGCGTGGATGCTGGTGGCGGCGCTGGTGGCGCAGCCGTTGATCTTGCCTGGGCCGGGTGTTGTTGCCCTGGCGCTGCTGCGCCTGGTGCGCGATGGCGGTACCTGGGCGATTTTGGCGGGCTCGGGCGCGCGAATACTGGGCGGGCTGGCGCTTGCCGCGGCGTGTGGTGGCGTGCTTGCCGGGATTTCGTCACGTTCGCGGGCGTTTACGCACCTGGTGGCTCCGGCACTGTCGTTTGTAAAGGCGACGCCGGTCGCCTGCGTGGTGGTCCTGCTGCTCATTTGGCTGGGGTCGGCGCGCGTGAGCATCGCGGCGGTCTATTTGATGGCGCTGCCGGGCGTGTATTTTTCGCTGGCCGAGGGCTTGGCACAAGTGGATAAACCGCTGGAGCAGATGTTCCGTCTGCATGGCGTGCGCGGCTGGCGCCTGTTTTGCGTCCATACCTGGCGCGAGGTGCTGCCGTTTGTGCTTTCGTGCGCCCGCGCCGTGATCGGCATGAGCTGGAAGGCCGGCGTGGCAGCCGAGCTGATCGGCATGGCGGTGGGCACCGTGGGTGAGCGCATCTATCAGGCAAAGCTTTTGATTGAGACGGCTGATCTGCTGGCGTGGACCGTGTTGGTCGTTGCCGCCTCGTGGGCGTGTGAGCGCGTGCTGGTGTGGCTTCTGCGGGTTTCGGGGCCCGTGGCGTGGCGCGCGGCCGTGCGGGCGCATGGGCATGGACTGCGCGGGCGTGCGGGGGCTGCGAGCGATGGCGCTGCGGCGGAGCTTGCGCTTGCCGTGGGCGATCGCGCGCCGTGGGCTCCGGCACTGGACGGTCTGGCGCTCAACGTGCCCGCGGGCGGGCGTATCTGTGTGATGGGTGCTTCGGGTGCGGGCAAGTCGACGCTGCTTGCGCTAGCGGCGGGGGAGTCCGCGCCGTGCTCGATGGTGTTTCAGGATGTGCGCCTGGTAGAGGGCGCCTCGGCTTTGGATAACGTGCTGGTGTGCGCCGATGCGCGCGTGGATGCTTCGAGCGCCGCGGCATTGCTGCGCCTGCTGGTGCCAGGGATCGACGTGCATGCTCGCGTGGCCGAGCTTTCGGGCGGGCAGCGCCGTCGCGTCGAGATCGCTCGAGTCCTGCTGTGCCCGGGCGGCGCCGTTATTCTGGACGAGCCCTTTACCGGTCTAGATACCGCCGCACGCGACGCATGCGCCGAGGTCGTGCTCGACCTGCTCGACGGCCGCATGCTCCTGCTCGCCACGCACGATGTCGCCGACGCTCAGGCCCTCGATATCTCGGACATCATCACGCTCTAAATACTAACTCAGCTACAAAATGATTCGTTTTCCTCCGTTCCCATGGGGTCGGGTGTGGTATTCTATCTGCGGGGTAATACTTAGGAATACCAAGTAATACCAACGCCGCAGAAACAAACTCCGGATGCGGGCCAATCGGGTTGCCTTCACAGCCCGTCGCCCAGCCGCGTGGCCCGCATCTATCCGCACTACCGTCGTTTCAAAAAGGAAGCGCCATGGCAGAACACATGACCCCCGTAGTCGCGAAGGTCTTGCCCGAGGAGAAGGCAGCCTTCGCGGCGGCAACTCAGCTCGTGGGCACCACGCCGTCCAACGCCATCCGCATGTTTATCGCCGCGTTCAATCGCTGCGGCACCTTTCCGTTTGACATCTCGCCCAACGGGGCCTTTGGCAAAGAGTGTCCTCAACAGCTAGTCGTTGAAGAGCGTCCCCAATGACTAGTCGTCGGGAGGAGGTCGGCATGCTCAATGCGATGATTTGGGCGCTTGCCTGTTTTGGCGTCGTCGCTGCCGATATTGCCCTGAGCGTGGTTTTGTTTTCCGCTCTGGGCGTCGCGTCAGTGTTCATGGGTTTTTCGATCGATGACCTCGACATTCAATTGCTTCAGGCTGCCGCGCAGATGGCGTCGTTTTTGATGGCGCTGCTGTGGTGGCGTTATCTGTGGCCGCGTTCGTTTATGGCACGCCGGCAAAGCGAGCACCCGCTCGGCGGGGGAGCGCGTGGGGCGTGGAAACGCATCGCCTGCGTTATCGTGATTGGCCTTGCCCTGCAGGTGGTCGTTGGTTACGTGACCGACGCCGCGCTGTCGCTGTTGCCCGAGGCCGCGGCCGACTACAGCGAGCTTGTCGAGGAAACAGGCATGGGCGACACCAGCTATCTCGCCGTCCTGACTACGGTGCTCGGCGCCCCATTTTGTGAAGAGCTGCTGGTGCGCGGCATTATTTTTGAGTTTTCGCTCCGAGCGTTTAATCCGCAGTGCCGCCCACTTTGGAAGCGCCGGCGTCGTGCGAGCGCGCAGGACGGCGCCATGGTGCCCTGGGCGGCCCCAAGTACGTGGGGTATTGCCGCGGCGATTGTGCTGCAGGCGGCAATCTTCGGTTTTATGCACATGAATTGGGTGCAGGGTTGCTACGCGGGTGCCGCCGGCCTCATCTTTGGTTGGGTGCTCGTGACGACCGGAAAGCTCCGCTACACGATCCTGCTGCACTTTGCCTTTAATGCCGGGTCGTATCTCATGACGTTGCTCTGGTTTGTGAACACGCCGCTCGATGTGGCAATTACGGTCGCTATCGCCGGCGTCATCCTCGTTGAGGCAATGCGTTCGCTGCGCCACGCGTGTGGGGTGGATGCAGCGAACGCACCGCTGCCCTAGTTGCGGCGTCCGCCTCCGTTGGCGCCCTGACGCCCCTGTGCCGCGCGATTGCGACCGGCAGTGTTCTGCGCGCGGGACATACCGCCGTGACCCTTGCTGCCCTTGGGCCCCTTGCCGGCGGCGCCACCGTGGGCCTTGCCGCCCTTCTTGCCGGTGCCATGCCCACCGCCGGCAGACGTCTCGCCCGGGCGTGGCGGCACGGGGCGAATCAGGCAATGCTTGGTATAGCCGATCAGATCACGACGCCCGGCCTTCTCTAGCGCCTCGCGCACCAGCTTGTAGTTCTCGGGCTTGCGATACTGGATGAGCGCGCGCTGCATGGCCTTCTCATGCGGGTCGCGCGCCACGTAGATCGGCTGCATGGTGCGCGGATCTACACCGGTGTAGTACATGCAGGTCGACATGGTGGACGGGGTGGGGTAGAAGTCCTGTACCTGCTCGGGCATGTAGCCCATGTCGCGCACGGCTTCGGCAAGGTCCACGGCTTCCTTCATGGTTGAACCGGGGTGGCTCGAGATCAGATACGGCACCACGTACTGCTTGAGTCCGTATTCGCGATTCAAGCGTTCAAATTTACGGCAGAATGCGTCGTAGACAGCTCGGCTCGGCTTGCCCATCACGGACAGCACCGCGTCGCTCACGTGCTCGGGCGCTACGCGCAGCTGGCCCGAGACATGGTGTTCCAGCAGCTCGCGTAAAAACTCGTCCGAGGCATCGGCCATGGTGTAGTCAAAACGGATGCCGCTGCGCACGAAGACCTTTTTGACGCCCGGCAGCTGGCGCAGGTCGCGCAACAGCTGCGTGTAGCCGCTTTCGTCGACCACCATGTTCTTGCACACGCTCGGCCACAGACAGCGCTTGTTCTTGCACACGCCGTGCTTGAGCTGCTTGTCGCAGGCGGGACGGCTAAAGTTGGCCGTCGGTCCGCCTACGTCGTTGATGTAGCCCTTAAACTCGGGATCGCGCGTGAGCAGCTCTGCCTCGCGCATGATCGAGTCGTGGCTGCGCATCTGCAACACGCGACCTTGGTGGAAGGTGAGGGCGCAAAACGAGCATTCACCAAAGCACCCGCGGTTGGAGCTGATTGAAAACTTGATCTCGGCAAAGGCCGGCACGCCGCCCGCGGCATCGTAGTCGGGATGCCAATCGCGTGCGTAGGGGAGCTCGGCCACCTCGTCCATCTCATCGGTCGTCAACGTCGCCGACGGCGGGTTCTGCACCACATAGACGCTGTTGGGATAGGGCTCTACCAGGCGATGTCCGGTGATGGGGTCCATATTCTGCTGTTGCACGTTAAAGCTGCGTGCGTAGTTGAGCTTGTCGGCGGTAAGGTCGTCCCAGCTGGGTAGCAGGTCGTAGTCGTAGACCTCGTCGAGCGAGCCTGTGCGGTAGACGGTGCCGTTGATATAGGTGATCTGATCGATGGGCAGCCCCGCGTCGAGCGCGTCGGCAATCTCGACAATCGCGTGCTCGCCCATGCCGTAGATGAGGATGTCGGCGCCCGAGTCGAGCAGCACCGAGCGCTTGAGCTTATCCTGCCAGTAGTCGTAGTGGGCCAGGCGGCGCAGGCTTGCCTCGATGCCGCCGATGATGATGGGGGCGTCCTTAAACGTCTGGCGGATGAGGTTGCCGTAGACCGTGACGGCTCGGTTGGGACGGCGCCCCTCCTCGCCACCGGGGGTATAGGCGTCGGTGTGGCGGCGGTGTTTGGTCACCGAATAGTGGTTGACCATGGAGTCCATGTTGCCGGCACTGACCAAAAAGCCCAGGCGCGGCTCGCCGAGCACAGTGATGCTGGCGGGGTCGGTCCAGTCGGGTTGGCAGATGATGCCCACCTTGTAGCCGTGCGCGTCGAGGACGCGACTGATGATGGCCATGCCAAAGCTGGGATGGTCCACATAGGCGTCGCCGCAGATGTAGACAAAGTCGCACTGGTCCCAGCCACGCGCATCCATGTCGGCGCGGCTGACGGGGAGGAACTTATCGCGGCCCGGTCGCCAGGGGCGGGCGGGCGTCGCTTGGGAATGCTTGGTGCGGGCGACCGTGGCCTGCGCCTTACCGCCGCGCTTTTGCTGCTGGCCCTGTTTGCCCTGCTGACTGCGCTGGTTGTTCTGAGCGTGCTGAGGCTTTTTTGCCACGATCCCTCCCGGTGTTTGTATGCTGCACGTAATTGTAACCAGTCTTTTTGGGACGGGGCTAAAAAGACTGGTGGAGTACATGAGCTGGGGATCGGCGCGTCGATGCGGGGATCGTTTGTTTCCAGACTGTGTATCTGCGCGTTGGAGAACCCGTCTCGCGCGCACGCCATGTTGTCAATGGGTTACAGTATGAACGGCGGCTATGTTTCCGCCAACGCACGAGAGGGTCGTCAACAAGGAGGATGCACGACGATGCAGCGTGCCAAACAGATATCGGAGTCTATTGAGCTGGGCATCATCTTGGCGCTCGCCGGTGGCTTTATGGACGTCTATTCGTACATTGGGCGCGATCATGTTTTCGCCAACGCGCAGACAGGCAACATCCTGCTCGTGGGCGTGAGCATCTCGGAGGGCAACTGGGCACTTGCGGGACGCTACTTCTTCCCCGTGGTGTCGTTTGCCGTGGGCATTATGCTTGCCGACCTGGTGCATGAGCGGTTTGGCAGCGTGATTCACTGGCGCCAGGTAACGGTGTTCTTTGAAGCCGTCATCTTGCTGGGCGTGAGCTTTATCCCGGGCGGCAATTTCAACCTGCTCGCCAACTGCCTCACCTCGTTTGCCTGCGGCATGCAGGTCGAGAGCTTCCGCAAGATCCACGGTCACGGCATCGCTACGACCATGTGCATCGGCAACTTGCGCAACGCGCTGCAAAACGTGGACGATTACATCATCACCCACAGGCGCGGCTTTTTGGAAAACGGCCTACTGTATTTTGGCGTGATCTTTACCTTTGTGTTTGGCGCCGTGTTGGGCAACTGGTGCATTGAGCGCATGGGCCTGCACGCCATCGTCGTGGCGAGCTTGCTGCTGTTTGTCGCGTTTGCCATCATGTTCATCGACCGCGAGCGCGACTTGCGCTTACGCTGGAAGGTTGCGGCCGAGGCTTGGAAAGAGGGCTGCCGAAAGTAACCGAATGCGGCAAAGGGGCTGTCCCTTTGCCGCATTATTTTTCATCATCTGTTGAAACGCTTTAACAAGTTTGACGTTCTCACGCGTTTTTTGTTTCAAAAGCGTTAGGATGGGACTCATAGCGTGGGGCGTAATGGGTGCCCCGCACACGATGGGAGGCTATCAATGGCTAATCGTTTCGTTCTCAATACCATCTCTTATCATGGTTCCGGCGCCATTAAGGAGATCCCCGGCGAGCTCCAGCGTCGCGGCTACAAGAAGATCTTCGTCTGCTCCGACCCCGATCTGGTCAAGTTTGGCGTTACCGCCAAGGTGACCGACGAGCTCGACGCTGCCGGCATCGCTTGGAGCCTCTACTCCGAGATTAAGCCCAACCCCACCATCCAGAACGTCAAGGACGGCGTCGAGGCCTTCAAGGCCGCCGATGCTGACGCTATCGTGACCATCGGTGGTGGCTCCTCCATGGACACCGCCAAGGCCATCGGCATCATCATCAACAACCCCGAGTTCGCCGATGTCCGCAGCCTCGAGGGCGTTGCTCCCACTAAGAACCACGCCGTGTTCACCATCGCCGTGCCGACGACCGCCGGTACCGCCGCCGAGGTGACCATCAACTACGTCATCACCGACCCCGAGAAGGTCCGCAAGTTCGTGTGCGTCGACACCAACGACGCCCCCGAGGTTGCCGTCGTCGATCCTGACATGATGGCTTCCATGCCCGCCGGCCTGACCGCTTCCACTGGTATGGACGCTCTGACCCACGCCATCGAGGGCTACACCACCAAGGGTGCTTGGGAGCTCTCTGACATGTTCCACTTTGAGGCTATTAAGCTGATCAGCGAGAACCTGCGTGACTCCGTCGCCGAGGCCAAGTCCGGCCAGCCCGGCTCCGGCCGCGAGGGCATGGCTCTTGGCCAGTATGTTGCCGGCATGGGCTTCTCCAATGTCGGCCTGGGCATCGACCACGCCATGGCTCACACCCTGTCCGCTCACTACGATACCCCGCACGGTGTCGCCTGCGCCATGCTGCTGCCGATCGCCATGGAGTTCAACAAGCCGGTTTGCGCTGAGCGCCTGGCCAAGGTTGCCGTCGCCATGGGCGTTGACACCACGGGCATGAGCACCGCCGAGGCCGCCGATGCCGCCATCGCCGCCGTCAAGCAGCTCTCTGCCGACGTGAACATCCCGCACGTCTGTGAGGCCATGAAGGCTGACGAGATCGAGGTCCTGGCCAAGGACGCCATGGCCGACGCCTGCTTCCCGGGTAACCCGCGCGAGGCAACGCTCGACGACGTCATCGAGCTCTTCAAGAAGATCTGCCCGGCTGCCTAGCCCAGTTTGGTGGTCCTTCGCCCGTAGGCGTATGGTCTTTTGACTTGTCGCTGGCCCCGCCGTGCTACGCACGGCGGGGCTTTTTGTGCCTCGTCGATGCCCCGAGATGGGTAAAACCAAGGCATGCTGCCCGCTGCGGATAGGTGGTGCACTTCCCAGCGTGCATTTTTTGGGAGTATTCAGCAAGCTCTTAAAAATGCATAACGTTTTGAATGGCCCGCAGGCGCCCATCGACAGCCATCGTGGGCGGGCTATCGATGAGTGGAGGGGGTTGTTACTGAGTTTCTGCTTTGCGACGACCTGCAACACTGCTGTAACCGCGTCGTTTTGTCGTTCGCGATGGGGTCGTTGGGGCCCACGGTGCTGAATACTCCGTTTTTTGCACGGCCCAAGGTGGGGTACCCTGAGACGAAGCAAAAAGATGCCTCATTTCTATGCAGATACCGATAGGATTTATGCAAGATTGGGATTGTAAACCGTGCACGTGCACAAAACCGGTGCGGGGACGTCTGGAGTCGGCTCGGCTCCTGGGGCATTGCACGTGCAGAACGGTTAAAATCGGGACTCGGTCTTAGTTTTACTTGGAAGGATGCATATGACTTCTAATATTGATGCTTCTCTAGAGGAGACGCTCTCCTATATTACTGACCAGCTGAAGGCGCTTACCTCGATTGCTTCGCCTACCGGCTATACCCGTGCGGCGACTGATTATCTGATGGAGACGTTGCGCGATATGGGCTTTGGGCCCGAGCGCTCCAATAAGGGCAACGTGCTCGTTGAGCTTGGCGGCGAGGGCGAGCCGCTTGTGTTGGCGAGCCATGTCGATACCCTGGGCGCCATGGTGCGCTCCATTAAGGACAATGGCCGCCTGCGTCCCACGACGCTTGGTGGACACCAGTGGTCTACGGCCGATGGCGAGAACTGCACCGTCTACACGCGTGACGGCAATGTGTACACGGGTGTGGTCCTCAATACCGAGCCTTCGGCGCACGTGGCCGATGAGCCGGTCAAGACCATCGAGAAGAACATGGAAATCCTGCTCGACGAGAACGTTGACAGCAAGGACGATGTGCTCGAGCTGGGTATTCAGACCGGTGACATCATCGCTATGGACCCGCGCACCACGGTGACGGAGAGCGGATACATTAAGAGCCGCTTCCTGGACGACAAGCTGTCCGCGTCGATTCTGCTGGGTCTGGCCCGCGCCGTTGCTGACGGCGAGGTGTCGCTTTCGCGCAAGGTGTCGCTGCTCTTTACGGTGTACGAGGAGGTCGGCCACGGCGGTGCCTTCGTGCCGGCCGACACGCGCGAGATGATCAGCGTGGACATGGGCTGCGTGGGCGACGACCTGGGCTGCACCGAGCGCATGGTTTCGATTTGCGCTAAGGATTCGGGCGGTCCGTACAACTACGACCTGGTAACCACGCTGTCCAACATCGCGCGCGAGCTGGAGCTCGATTACGCCATCGATGTGTACCCGCACTATGGCTCCGACGTCGAGGCCACGCTCTCGGCCGGCTACGACATTCGCCATGGTCTGATCGGCCCCGGCGTGTACGCGAGCCACAACTACGAGCGCAGCCACATCGACGGCGTGCGCAATACCTACGAGCTGGTTCGCGCCTACGTTCAACGCTAGGGGAAGCGGTTCATAGCTTGGCTGACCAATTGCTCTAAGGCCCGATTGCTCGGGCCTTTTTCGCTTCAGTCTGTTTAGTATTATGCTGTATGTAGCTAATTAACTTTACGTTTGGAATACTTAACGAGGTGATGCGGCGTATGGATACATCTGAGTACTTGTCTATGGGTGATGCTGCCCACCTGTTGGGCGTTACGAAAGCCCGCATATCTCAGCTTGCCGCATCGGGAACGCTCACGTGCGATATTGTGGGCGGACGGAAGATGGTTGAGTATGATTCTGCGGTCGCTTATCAAAAAGTCCGCAAACGTGGACGCCGTCCTGCGGCCGATGTAGGGCGCAAGTTTACGCTGATGTCGGCCGACCATGAGGTCGCGCATGTCTCATTTGATCCGACGCGCGAGTTTCCCTTCGAAATCGCCGAGGTCCTCGATGCGCAACGAATGCCGTTTGGCACATGCTCGAGTTCTTCTCCAACGGTGAATAAGCGGGAGCTCAACGCGTGGTGGGGGCATCGGTCGGTGCCCGATGTTCGCCCTGGGCTTATCTCGCGCTACCGCGAGCTAGGGATTGTCAACGGCGTTGAGGTGCCGGTTCAATGCCTAGGCCTCTCGCTTTCGGATTGCTATTGGCTGCGGCCGGCAGAATGCGACGGGCTCGAATGGCGAAACCTCAATTACTTCGAGAACGAATTTGAGCGATCGGCGCCCGAAGAGCGTTCGGGTTGGTTGGAAGGCATCGGTCTTAAAAATCCGGATAACACGTCCGAGGGTGAGCTCCCTAAATCGTGGATGATTCGCAACGGCGTTCGCGTTCTGGTCAAGGGATGTGGCATGGACGATCAACGTCCCTTTAACGAGGCGGTTGCAACGGCTCTACATCGTCGCTTGCTGTCAGAGGGTGAGTTTGTTCCTTATACGGTTGAGCGGATGTTCGATGGCCCCGTCTGTCTGTGCGACGACTTTCTTGATGGCCGCGAGGAATATGTTCCGGCTGTTTACGTTAAGAACGCCCTTGGCGGCCAGCGAGGAAGCTCGACGTACGACCGGTACTGCCGCTTCCTTGGTAAGCATGGAGCAGACGAGGCTGCCGTGAGAAGGTCTATGTCGCAGATGATCGTTTGCGATGCCCTTTTGGCCAACAGCGACCGCCATTGGCGAAACTTCGGCATCATCCGCAATGTCGATACCTTGGAGATAAGGCCTGCTCCGCTGTTCGATAGCGGCAACTGCCTGTGGTACAACGTGCCAACTGCCGTGCTGGCAGCTGGGGAGTTTGGGTTTTCCGCTAAGCCGTTTGGGCCCGACCCTTCCGTCCAGCTGGCGCTTGCGGACTCGCTCGATTGGTTCGATTCATCACGACTCAACGGATTTGTTAATGATGCGATTGAGATTCTTTCGCAGAGCGAATGGGCGACGGCGAAGGGTCGACTCGAGGCCATTTGCCGCGGCCTCGAGCGTCGCGTAATCGAGGTTAGTGCCTCTGTTGAGGTACTTCGACACGTGCAGCGATAAACCTGCGGCTACTTAAGTGCGCCGGTCACCGTGCCGCCGCCGAGGACGATGTCGCCGTGGTAGACTACAACGGCCTGGCCGGGGGCGATGGCTCGCTGCGGCTCGTCAAAAGTCAGCAGCATTTGCCCGTCTTCGCCGCGCGTAAGGGTCGCTGCTTGGTCTTTCTGACGGTAACGGTACTTGGCGCCCACGCGAATGCCGCCGGCATCGAGTTCTGCCTCCATGCGGTCGGCAGGGGCGCTCCAGATCCAGTCGTCGGCCGTGAGTGCTGTGGCCGTTAGGTCCTCGGCCTCGCCCAGATGCACGGTGTTGTTGGCGGCATCGACGCCCGTCACATACACGGGATGCGCCATCGCGACGCCCAAGCCCTTGCGCTGGCCGATGGTATAGCGCAACGCGCCGTTATGGCGTCCGACCACGCTGCCGTCGCGCCACACAATGTCGCCCGGTGCAGCGGGATGTCCGCAGCGGCGCTCGATATAGCCCGCGTAGTCACCGTCTGGAATAAAGCAGATGTCCTCGCTTTCGGCCTTCTGGGCGTTGGTAAAGCCTTGCTCGGCGGCTATGCGGCGCACGTCGCGCTCTTTGTCTAGGCCTGCCAGCGGAAAGATCGTGTGCGCCAGGCGCTCCTGCGTAAGCGAATATAAAAAGTAGCTCTGGTCCTTTTTGGGATCTTCGCCGCGATGCAGCTGCCAGGTGCCGTCTACTGTCTGGCTTGTTTTGGCGTAATGACCCGTTGCGATGTAGTCGCAGCCCATGTCCAGCGCCGCACCGAGCAACGCGCCAAACTTTATGTGGCGGTTGCAGATGATGCACGGGTTGGGCGTCAGCCCCTCCTGGTAGGCGTTCACAAAGCGCTCGATAACGCTGCGGCCGAAGGTCTGCTGCAAGTCGAGCACATGGTGGGGTATCCCCAGACGCTCGGCGACGGCCTTCGCATCGGCGATGTCGCGGTCGACCTTACTCATGCCCGTGGCGGGATCGGGCGCGGGGCAGGTGAGGCGCATGGTGGCGCCGACGCATTCGTAGCCCTGGCTTTTGAGCAGGTACGCGGTCACGCTGGAATCGACGCCGCCGCTCATGGCGACGAGCACGCGCTTGTTGTGCATGGGGAGGTTCTCCTTGGTGGCATGTGGCCAAAAAAGAAAAGCGGCGCGGGAGGCTGGTTCCGCGCCGCAGACATTGTAGCAAGTTCGGGCGTCTCGTGGGACACCCTGATTGGATGGGCTCAGACTGCCGGGAGAGAGGAGACCGGCTCGTCCGTGGGCTCAACCTATGGGCGACAGGCCCTAGTCCTGGAAGAGCGCCGTGGACAGGTAGCGCTCGCCGGTGTCGGCAAGCAGGGCCACGATGGTCTTGCCCTCGTTCTCGGGGCGCTTGGCCAGCTGCAGCGCGGCCCACACGGCGGCGCCGGACGAAATGCCCACGAGCACGCCCTCCTTGTGGCCCACGGCGCGGCCGGTCGCAAAGGCGTCGTCGTTCTCGACGGGGATGATCTCGTCATAGACCTGGGTGTCGAGGACGTCGGGCACAAAACCGGCGCCGATACCCTGGATCTTGTGCGGGCCGGCTTGGCCCTTGGAGAGCACCGGGGAAGTGGCGGGCTCGACGGCGACGACCTTAATCTCGGGGTTCTGCTCCTTGAGGAACTCGCCCACGCCGGTCACGGTACCACCGGTGCCAACGCCGGCGACGAAGATGTCGACCTGACCGTCGGTGTCGTCCCAGATCTCGGGGCCGGTCGTGGTCTTGTGAATGGCCGGGTTGGCGGGATTCACAAACTGGCCGGCGATGATGCTGTTGGGAGTCTCCTTCTGCAGCTCCTCGGCCTTGGCGATAGCGCCCTTCATGCCCTTGGAGCCGTCGGTGAGCACGAGCTGCGCACCGTATGCCTGCATCAGCTTGCGGCGCTCGACGGACATGGTCTCGGGCATGGTGATGATCACCTTGTAGCCGCGAGCCGCCGCCACCGAGGCGATGCCGACGCCGGTGTTGCCGCTCGTGGGCTCGATGATGGTGTAGTCGCCGCCGCGCACGAGCTTGCCTGCCTTCTCGGCCTCGTCAATCATGTTCTTGGCGACGCGGTCTTTAACGGATCCGGCGGGGTTGAAGTATTCCAGTTTGACGAGCACGCGAGCCTTGAGGTCCTCGTCGGCCTCAAAGTGGGTGAGCTCCAGAAGCGGGGTGTGGCCGATAAGCTGATCGATGGACGTGTAAACCTTGCTCATGGTGAACCTCCAAAGTGTTCAAGTTGCTGGTTGCCGTGTGGTTTTACGGTGTGTCTAGCAGCTAAACCCATAAACCTTATAGGTTGTTCGTTTAGCTGTTGGCAAGCATAGTAGACACTAAAGCCTAGTAATGCAATAGGAAATAGAAGATTATTACGAGTCGATTAACCATCTTGACCGGAACGGGTATTTTCAAACCCAATTTTTCGGCTAGAATTTCAACGGACTAAAAGACCGAAAGGCAGCACTATATATGTTGGTTTCTACTAAGGGCAGGTACGCCCTGCGCGTTATGGTCGATCTGGCCGAGCACCAGGCGGCCGGTCGCATCCCGCTCAAAGAGATCGCGGCGCGACAGGGGATTTCCGAGAAATATCTCGAGAACATCTTGGCTACGCTCGTGCGCGCCAACATGCTTTCGGGCATGCGTGGCAAGGGCGGCGGCTATGTGCTCACGCGTCCGCCCGAGCAGTACACGGTGGGCGAGATCCTGCGCCTGACCGAGGGTAGTCTGGCGCCGGTCGCCTGCCTGGATGGCGACTGCAAGGGCTGCTCGCGCTCGGATGAGTGTCCCACGCTCGATGTGTGGAAGAACCTGGACAAGCTCATCAACGACTACCTCGACGGCGTGACGCTCGACCAGCTCGTCGCCCCCAGCGAAGGCTACGACTACGTCATCTAGCCCACCTGCCATTTGGGGACGGGGTGGAAATGGTAGATTTTCTTGCCTTCTGAGGATTGACAAATAAGAAGGCCGCCCATTTTGAACTGCACCCCAAAACTTGGACGGCTTAAATAAGAACTACGCCGCAAGGGACT
>CALGZY010000164.1 GCA_937934355.1 uncultured Collinsella sp.
TCGAGGTCGATTGCGCCGACCATGAGGCCGAGGACAAGATCGCGTATGACATCAAGTCTGCCGATTCCAAGATGCTCGCTTGCATGCTTCGCAGCGATGTTTCGCCCTGGATGCGTGTCCCGGCCTTTGCCGCGGGCATTCGCGAGCCGCTTCATATCGACTCGGAGCCTAAGGGTCGCTGCCTCGAGCCCAGCTTTATCGATGGTTTGCATGCAATGGCTGCCAAGGGTTTGCCCTTCGAGTCCTGCAACCGCGTTAATGAGCTCGAAGACGCCTATGAGGCTTTTGCCCAGGCTCCCGAGGAGACCGTCATCCTCAACCACCTTGGCAATGTGGAGGAACTCTCCGATGAGTACAAGGCCGTTATGAAGAAGTTGGCGAGCCTGCCCAACCTCTACCTTAAGGTTTCGGGCTTCCCGACGGCAGATAAGAAGTTCGTCTCCGACCTTCTTAAGTTTACGCGTGAGACCTTTGATTCTGATAAGCTGCTTTATGCGTCCAACTGGCCGGTTGTGAAGCTTTACTCGACGTTTGACGAGCACTTCAGCGTTTTGCGCGATGAGTTTGGCGACGACGAGGACTTCTTCATGAACAATGCCGTGCGCGCCTACGGCCTCAAGCTCTAACTGTTTTTCCTGCGCGTTGCGCAAGGCAGCGCGCAGGTTCTTTTGGATATCGAGAAAAGGGAAACGAGCATGCTCAAAGGTATCTCGCCAATTCTTCCTCCCGAGCTCCTTTCCATCATGTGCGAGATGGGGCATGGAGACACGCTCGTAATCGCCGATGGCAATTTTCCTGCGGCATCGATTGCCCAGGGGAGTCGTCTTGTGCGTTGCGACGGACATGGGGTGCCCGAGATTCTCGAGGCTATTTTGAAGCTCTATCCGCTCGACCAGTATGTCGAGAAACCTGTCACGTTGATGGATGTTGTGCCGGGCGATGACTGCGCGACTCCAATTTGGGATACGTATGCCGAGCTTATCTCGAAGGTCGACGAGCGCGGCCGCGACGCTATCGGCACCATTGATCGCTTCCCGTTTTACGACGAGGCCAAGAAGGCCTATGCCGTGATCGCGACTAGCGAGAGAGCTCAGTACGCAAACATCATCCTGCAAAAGGGCGTGGTGTTTGAAAACGAGCAGATCGATTAGAGACCGATCGAATAACCCATATATATGACGAAGCCCGCGAGCCGCTTTCCCGCGAAGGCGGGTTTCGTGTTTACCCGTTAGATTACATTAGGATTTGTGCGATAGCGCCTGTCCGGGAAAGTGAGATGCAAACATGTTTGAAGGCGTTTTTTGCCCGACGATCACTATTACGGATGATGAGGGAAAAATCGATTTCGACCTGTGGGGCAAGCATCTTGACCATCTTGCCGATGCGGGCATGAATGGCGTGCTGCTGTTTGGAAGCATCGGCGAGTTTTACAGCGTGAGCCTCGACCAGAAGAAGGAGGCTCTGAAGTTCGCTGTGGACCGTGTTGCCGGTCGCATGAAGGTCTTTGCTGGAGTGGGCGATACGACGTATTCCAACGTCCTTGATTTCACGCGCTATGCTGAGGAAGTGGGCGCCGACGCCGTGCTCGCGGTCTCCCCGTATTATTTTGGCCCGACCGACCTTACGGCGGAGGTTTACTTTGGCGGTATCGCCAAGGTGACGAAGCTGCCCGTGATTCTCTACAATTTCCCG
>CALGZY010000165.1 GCA_937934355.1 uncultured Collinsella sp.
TGGTCCTGCGCCGTCGCGATGGCGAGGGCGAGAACGCGCCGCTCGTGCCGCGCCTGACGTCTGCCTCGCAGATCGAGGCCTATTCGACCTGCCCGCTATGCTGGTTCGTCTCGTATCGCGTCAAGCCCCAGTCGATCGACGCCGGCTTTGGCAATATGGAGAAGGGCAACTTTGTCCACGACGTGCTGGAGCATCTGCACGCCCGTCTGCCCCAGGAAGGCATGGAGCGCGTGACGCCCGAGAACCTGCCGCGCGCTCAGGAGCTGCTGCGCGAGGTCTTTGACGAGACCTTGGCCGAGCATGCCTCCAAGCGTGGCAACGAGGGTCCGCTTGTGCCGCTCTCTCCGGTAGAGGAGCGCCAGGTGGCCGAGATTCTGCCGCAGCTGGAGGGTGTGCTTGCCTATGAAGCCGAGGCGCTGACTCCTTTTGCTCCACGCTACCTGGAGTTTGCCTTTAACGAGCTCAAGGTCGAGTATGCCGGTTGGCCGCTTGGCGGGCGCATCGACCGCGTGGACGTGGACGCCGAGAATCGTGCCGTGGTGATCGACTACAAGCATCGCACGGGCGTTGAGGAGTTTAAGCTCGCCGACCCTACGGTGCGCGACGAGGAGTCGGGCGAGGCTCCCATCGACGATCCGCGCTGGCTGCCGACGCATACCCAAACGCTCATCTACGCGCAGGCCATGCGCCGGGCGCTGGATCTGGATACCCGCGCGGCGCTCTATTTTTCGACCAAGGGTGGCAAACCGGCGCTGCGAGGCGCCGCGAGTGCCGAGCTGCTCGAGGAGGAGCGTGGTGACGGCCGCATCCCGGGGCTTAAGAAGGGCTTTCCCGGTGAGGGCGGCAACATGGACTTCGATGCACTGCTCGATCGCGTGGAGGCCGGCATCGCCGAGCGCTTGCGCGAACTCGAGGCGGGCAACGTTGCCGCCGTCGACCCGGCGTCGGCTCAGGCCGCGCATGCGCGCTGCTCGTATAACCACGAAGGAACGTTTGTAAGGAGGGACGTGTAGACCATGGATCTTTCGACTTTGATGCCGCAACAGCTGCAGATTGTCAAAACGCTCGACCGCCCGCTGTTTGTCTCGGCGGGCGCCGGTTCGGGTAAGACCTTTACCCTCACGCGCCGCATCGTCTATGCGCTCTCGCCCGAATCCGGTCCGTT
>CALGZY010000166.1 GCA_937934355.1 uncultured Collinsella sp.
TCGCGCCCTTGAAGTTGAACGTCAGATTGTCCAAATGCGGCCCGCGCAGCGTCGAGCGGTTACGGCGTTTGGTAAAACGCCGTAACCCCCTAGTACATCTTTGCGCCGGCGGGGATGGAGGCGTCGAGCTGGATCAGGTTGAGGCGCTCCTCGCCCTCCTCCTCGTGGACAGCGCTGATCAGCATGCCGCAGCTGGGAATACCCATCATCTTGCGCGGAGGCAGGTTGGTGATGGCAAGCAAGGTCTTGCCAACCAGGTCCTCGGGCTCGTAATAAGCGTGAATACCGGAGAGGATGGTGCGGTCGGTGCCGGTGCCGTCGTCGAGCGTAAAGTTCAGCAGCTTCTTGGACTTCTTGACGGCCTCGCATGCCTTGACCTTCACAGCGCGGAAATCGCTCTTGGAGAAGGTATCAAAGTCGACGAACTCCTCGAACAGCGGCTCAACGGCGATCTTGGAGTAATCGAGCGTGGGCTTAAGCGACTTAGCGAACGGGCTCGCGGCGTTGCCGGCCTCGGCAGCCTTGGCGGCAGCGGCACCGGACTGGAAACCCTTCTCGGGCTTCATGTGCGGGAACAGCAGCACGTCGCGGATGGAAGCCTGGTTAGTGAGCAGCATGACCACGCGGTCGATACCGATGCCGATACCGCCCGCAGGAGGCATACCGTACTCGAGGGCGCGCACGTAGTCCTCGTCATACTCCATGGCCTCATCGTCGCCGCCGGCCTTCTCGGCCATTTGGGCAGCAAAGCGCTCAGCCTGGTCGACCGGGTCGTTGAGCTCGGAAAATGCGTTGGCGTACTCGTGGCCGGCAATAACCAGCTCAAAACGGTGGGTCAGACGCGGATCGTCCTCAAAACGCTTGGCAAGCGGGCTGACCTCGATGGGGTAATCACACACGAACGTGGGGTTGACGATGGTGTCCTCGCCCAGCTCATCGTAAATCTCGGCGATAATCTTGCCGGCGGTCCACTCGGGCTTAATCTCCAGGCCCTTCTCGCGCGCGGCGGCAGCAAGCTCCTCGACCGGCGTGTCGATGGTGACCTGCTTGCCGAGCACGTCGGAAACGATGTCGGTCATGGGACGGCTGGCCCACTCACCAGAAAGGTCGATGGTCTGGCCCTGGTACTCGATGACCTCGGGGTTGCCGATGGCCTTGTTAGCCGCCTTAATGACACCCTGGGCGAGCGCCTTCATGCCCTCGAGGTCGGAGAAGGCACGGTAGGCCTCCATCGTGGTGAACTCGGGGTTGTGGGTAAGGTCCATGCCCTCGTTACGGAAGATGCGGCCGATCTCGAACACGCGCTCAAAACCACCGACGATGCAGCGCTTGAGGTGCAGCTCGGTGGCAATACGCAGGTAGCACTCCTGATCGAGCGCGTTGAAGTGGGTAATGAACGGCTTGGCCGTGGCACCACCCTGGATGGTCTGCAGGATGGGGGTCTCGACCTCCATGTAGCCGTCGGACTCCATAAAGCGACGGAAGGTGGAGAGAATCTGCGAACGCTTACGGAAGGTCTCACGAACGTCGTCGTTGGCGATCAGGTCGACATAGCGCTGGCGATAGCGGGTCTCCTTGTCGGAAAGACCGTGGAACTTCTCGGGCAGCGGACGAACGGCCTTGGAAAGCAGGGTCGCGCTCTCAGGGGCAACGGAAAGCTGGCCGCGCTTGGTGCGCACGACCACGCCGGTCACGCCCAGGATGTCGCCCAGGTCGAGGGCCTTGAGCGTATTCCAGGCAGCCTCGTCCATGTCGTTGATGCGGCAGAACAGTTGAATCTCGGCAGTCGCATCGCGCACGACGATGAACATGATCTTGCCCTGACCGCGCTTGGCGACCACACGGCCGGCAATCTTCACGACATCCTCGGTGTCCTCACCATCGGCAAGATCGGCGTACTTAGCCTCGATATCGGCGACGTAGTCCTCAAGCTCAGAGTGCTCAGGATAGGGGTTCTGGCCCGCCTCGAACAGGGCGGCGCGCTTGACCAGGCGGGTGGCGCGCTCGTCGTTGAGCGTCGATGCCTGATCGGCGGCGTTCTGGTTCTCTGCCATAAGTTAGCTCCTCAAACTAAAACGCTCCCCAGGATTCGGTCCCAGGGAGCGAAAACATACCTTTACGCGGGACCGTGGTCTAGCGTGCGATCTTGGCGATGGTGTAGACGCGAGTCTTGCCGGAAGGCGTAACGACCTCGACGGAATCGCCCTCGCCGTGACCAATGATGGCGTGACCGACCGGAGACTCGTTGGAAATCTTGTGCTCGAGCGAGTTGGTCTCGGTGGTACCGACGAGCGTGACTTCCATGACCTCGCCGTTGGGATCAATCAGCGAAACGGTGGAACCGATGGAGACGGTCAGGTCGCCCGTGGTGGCAGCAACCTGAGCGTTGGCAAGAATGGCCTGGATCTCGGCGATACGAGCAGCATTCTGGGCCTGCTTGTCCTTGGCGGCATCGTACTCGGAGTTCTCCGAAAGGTCGCCGAACGCGCGGGCTTCCTTGATGTCCTCGACGATCTCCTTGGCGTAATCGCCCTCACGCCAGGCAAGCTCCTCGACGAGCTTCTGGCGGCCCTCAGCGGTCAGTACGATCTGGCTTGCGTCCATACGGATATCTCCCCAACTCTGATCAAACAATCAACTGTCAACAAAACGAAAAAGACCGGCTAGCCTGCGGGCAAGCCGGTCAGGTGCTCACCCCAAAGGGATGGGACTACTCTGCGTCCGCGTCGCTGTCCTCTGCCTGCTTCTTCTTGGCAGCAGCGAGCTTGGCCTCGAGCTCAGCGATCTCCTTGTCCTCCTCGGACTGCTCGACCACGACCTCCTCGGCCTGCTTGGTCTCGGCCTTATCGTCGCCCTCCATACCCTCACGGATATTCTTGACGGTAGAGCCGAGGGACTTGCCGAGCTTCGGCAGGTTCTTGGGCCCGAAGATAATCAGGACAACGACGAGAATAATGATGAGCTCAGGAGCCCTCAGTCCAAACATGTAGACCTCCACAATACAGCGAGACAAGCTCGAATGAGTATACCGCGGGTATCGCGGTATCACAACACTAGCTAAAAAAAGGGACCGCAAGAAGCGGTCCCTCCTCATGCTCTGGTCGGGTTGACTGGATTTGAACCAGCGACCCCTGCGTCCCGAACGCAGTGCTCTACCAAACTGAGCCACAACCCGTTAGCTCGACTATAGTAACAAAGATTTTCGCCGCGTGCTAGAGAAATTTTTATTTCTTTGGCGCGTCGATTTGAACCGTGTTGGGAATAAGCTCAGTCGCGCAGGCCCACCAGCCATTTTGCTGGGCAGCTCCCGCAAGATGGGCTGCCGCAGCGACGGTATCGCAAATGGCAAACGAGCAGGCACCCGAACCGCACACGTCCACGGCAACGGTTCCCTCCTGTGCGCGCAGCCAGTCGAGAACCGCCTGGATCCGCGGCTCCATCTGCGCGGATATGACGCCCAGATTGTTATGAACGAGCGCATATGCCGCCTCGGCATCGCCGGCGCGTAAGACAGAAGCAATCGCATCGGGTTTTTCCGCGGGCACCGGGCTCTCATCAAATCGTCGATACGCTTCAACCGTTGAAACGCTCGTCTCGTGCGGTTTGACCAATACGACAGGTGTCGCCAGAAGCACAGGATACTCAGTGGCCAGCACATCTCCCCCGCCGACGTAGAATGCGGGACTCGTGTGCAAAAAGAACGGCACGTCGGCGCCGATACCGCGAGCGATGTCATCGAGCGCGGGGTCGGCGCGGTCGATACCCCACAGCTCGGCCAAGGCAACGATGACCGCAGCGGCATCCGTCGAGGGGCCTCCCAGGCCGGCGCACAATGGAATGCGCTTCTCAATCGTCACACAGATGTTTGCCTCGCGACCATAATGCTCGGCCATAGCAATCGCAGCCCGATACGCCGTATTCTTTTGCATGGGAAAATCTGATGCCGGAACCGTC
>CALGZY010000167.1 GCA_937934355.1 uncultured Collinsella sp.
GACTTGGGATCGCCCATGGAGTCGCCGCTCTTGGACGAGCGCAGTAGATATAGATAGCCCTCGCGCGCACGGTCAAACCGGTGTCCGCCCGCACATGCAGCACCGCGCTCATTGTCCACCAACGGCTCATGGCAAACGGGACACAACAACATGGCAACTCCTTAGCGCGAACAACACAACGCCCACCATTGTCGCACGCCTTCCCCACCTAGTCATTGGGGACGTTCTTAAATGACTAGTTAGAAGAGATAAGGAGTGTCCCCAGCTGCCGACAGAAAAGGAACGTCCCTAAGTGCCGACTGGTTGCATTAGGAGTATCATCGTCTGCGCAAATAAGCACGAAATAGCATGTTAGAGATTGAGAGCGTATGGCTGATACCGCATCTAAGCACATTGACATGACCACCGGATCGCTGTGGCGCAATATTCCCCTGTTCGCCTTCCCCGTGGCCGCCACGAGCATCTTGGAGCAGCTGTCAAACCTCATCGCCACGGTCATCATCGGTAACTTCTCGGGCGACCAGGGAACCCTCGCCATGGCGGCGGTCGGCTCCAATGTTCCGCTTACCAGCCTTATGCTCAACCTGTTTATTGGCATATCGCTTGGCTCCAACGTGGTCATCGCCAACGCTATCGGCCGCAACGATCAGAACATGGTCAAACGCGCCGTCCATACCTCGATTTTAATGGCGCTCGTGGGCTTTGTCGTCATCGCACTGGGCGAGATCTTTGCCGAGCCCATGCTCGCCGCGCTCAACGTTCCCGCCGAAACCATGCCGCTCGCTTCGCTCTACCTACGCGTCTTTTTGCTCAGCATGCCCTCAATCTTGCTCTACAACTTTGAAGCCGCAATCTTCCGCTCCGTCGGCATCACCCGCATGCCGCTGCAGGCGCTTGCCGTGTCCACCGTCCTCAACATTGGCCTGGACCTCATCTTTGTCCCCGTACTTCACTGGGGCGTCGCGGGCGTCGCCATCGCCACCGCCATCGCCTACACCGTCAGCGCCGCCACGCTTTTTATCCGCCTGCTCAAGACCGACTCCGTCGTCCGTGTCACCCCGCGCGACTTGGCTATCGACCCCGTCGCCCTCAAGCGCATCGTTAAGATCGGCCTGCCCGCCGGCATCCAGAGCGCTGTCTTTGCCGTCGCCAACATCATCATCCAGTCTGCCATCAACAGCCTGGGCACCGAGGTCATGGCGGCATCGAGCGCCGCCATGAGCCTGGAGTACGTGTGCTACAACCTGCTCAACAGCTTTAGCCAGGCTTGCACCACCTTTGTGGGACAAAACCACGGTGCCCGCCAGATCGACCGCTGCACCAAGACGCTCAAGGTCTGCCTAGTCGAAGGCGGTATCGTCGCGCTCACCACAATTATCGTTATTGTCGGCCTGGGGCGCGAGATTTTGTCGCTGTTCAACAGCGATCCCAACATCGTCTCAATCGGCTATATCCGCGTGTGCTCAATCTTCCCGGCGTACGCCTTTAGCATGTTCTACGAAAACATGTCAGGCTACCTGCGCGGCTTTGGTATCTCGCTCACGCCCGCCCTCATCACCATGATCTGCGTCTGCGGCATCCGCTTCTATTGGGTGTTCTTCGTGTTCCCGCACTTCCGCACCTTTGCGAACATCATGATGGTCTACCCCATCAGCCTGGGCACCACGGCGTTCTTTATGGTCGTGGCGGTGCTACTCTGCCACCCGGCACGCACCTATCGCGCCACCCAAGCCAAAGCGACAGCCCGCTAAACACCGCACTCAACGCCACACCAGCCATTAATTGACAACATGCGAGCTCATATAGTCGATAAAGCGCCTCGTGGCGATGGGCATGGTGTCCCAGCTGCGCCAGGCGGCCACCACGTCGCGCGAGGGGGCGTGCACGATGGGACGTACGCGAATATCGGCCCGCATGCCCTCCACAGTACGGCGGTAGAGCATGCTCACGCCTAGGCCCTCCTCCACCATCGCCATGATGGTGTAGTCGTCGGTTACCTCGCTCGTCACGTGTGGCGACAGTCCATGCGCCGCAAATGCATCGAGCACCAGGCTCTGTTCGCCCTCATCCAGCAGCACAAACGGCTCGGA